>DAIQNP010000028.1:9582-15429 GCA_036788335.1 Erythrobacter sp. | reverse complement strand
GTCGTCTCTTCGCGCAGCATCAGCTTCAGGTCGGGCCGTTCGCGCCTGAGCCGGGGCAGGATGCGCGGCAGCATGAAGGGAGCGATGGTGGGGATCACGCTCATCCGCAGCGTGCCGACCAGCGGCTTTCCGGCGGCCTGCACCAGTTCGGAAAGCTCCTCCGCCTCGCGCAGCAGGCGGTTGGCCTTGGCCACCACCTGCTCGCCCAGCGCGGTGAACCGCACCACCCTGCGCGAGCGTTCGACCAGCGTCACGCCGAGCAGCGATTCCAGCTCGCGGATACCGGCCGACAGGGTCGACTGCGACACGAAGCTGGCTTCGGCCGCGCGCCCGAAATGACCGTGTTCGTACAGGCTCACCAGATATTGGAGCTGCTTGATGGTGGGGAGGTAGGTGGACATGGCGCAGGCCTACTCTGCTGCCAGCACGTCAGGTTCGCTGGGCGCATCGGGTTCGTCCATCGTGGCCGGCGCATCGGGTCCGCCCCTGACCACGTCGTCGATGTGGGTCATCTTGAGCCGCCCGCGCTCGACCGCGAAGGCCAGCTTGCCCTCGACCAGATCGAGCGCGTCCTTGCCGAACACGTCGAACCGCCAGCCTTTCAGCACCGGCAGGTCGCGCACCCCGGCAGCCAGCGCCTCCATCTCCTCGGCCCGGGTCAGCAGGCGCGGGGCGACGTCGATTTCGCGCGCGCGGATCTTGAGCAGCAGCTTGAGCAGATCCGCCACCAGCGCGCCTTCCTTGCCCAGCGGCGCGCCGCGTCCGATCTTGTCGGGCAGCTCGTCCTTCGCCATCGGTTCGGCCTCGGCCAGCACCTTCATCAGCCGCTTGCCGATATCATTGTCCTTCCACGCGGTCGAAAGCCCGCGCACTTTCGCCAGATCGCCCTGCGACTTGGGCGGGTGGCTGGCAATGTCGGCCAGCGTCTCGTCACGCATGATCCGGCCGCGCGGGATGTTCTTGTGCTGCGCCTCGCCCTCACGCCAGGCGGCCAGCGCCTTCATCCGGCCGAGCACCTGCGGATTGCGTCCCGACTGGCGGATGCGCTTCCACGCCGCAGCCGGATCGGTGAGATAGTTCGAAGGATCGGCCAGCTTTTCCATCTCGGCATCCAGCCACACGCCGCGCCCGGTCTTGATCAGTTTCTTGAGGATGCGCGGGAAGATCGTGGCAAGATGGGTCACGTCGCCGATCGCATATTCGATCTGACGGTCGGTCAGCGGGCGGCGGCTCCAATCGGTGAAGCGCGCGCCCTTGTCGATCGTCAGGCCCATCCAGGTTTCGACAAGGTTGGCATAGCCGATCTGTTCCGACTGGCTGATCGCCATCATCGCGATCTGCGTGTCGAAGATCGGGTGCGGGGTCTTGCCGGTGAGGTTGACGATGATCTCGACATCCTGCCCGCCGGCGTGGAACACCTTGAGCACGTCCTCATTGTCGCACATCAGATCGAGCAGCGGGGTCAGGTCGATCCCGTCCGCCATCGGATCGATCGCGGCCGCTTCCTTGGTGTTGGCGATCTGCACCAGGCACAGTTCGGGCCAATAGGTGTTCTCGCGCATGAATTCGGTGTCGACCGCGACGAAGTCGGACTGTGCAAGGCGGTCGCAGAGTTCGGAAAGGGCTTCTGTCGTGGTAATCAGGTCATGGATTTTCATGGTTCTTCACTTGTCGCAGGCGGAGTGCCGCCTTCGGGATGGATCCCAGTTGGCCCCGCACGTCTCGACAAGCGCCGCTTGACAAAGCGTGAGGCTTCCCCTGTTAGCGCGCCGAAGGCGACCCGGTTCCCTTATGGGACCGAACAACGCCGCGCGAGCGCGCCCTAGCGTGATAGCCTCGGACAGGACAAGAGTTTAGATGCACCCCTACCGCACCCACACTTGCGCACAGCTTTCTTTGGCCGAGGTCGGCGAAACCGTCCGCCTGTCGGGCTGGATCCACCGCAAGCGCGATCACGGCGGTGTCCTGTTCATCGACCTGCGCGATCATTACGGCCTGACCCAGATCGTCGCCGACAGCGACAGTCCGGCCCTGCCGGTGCTGGAATCGCTGCGCGTCGAAAGCGTCGTCACCATCGAAGGCACGGTCAAGGCGCGCATGGCCGAGACGGTCAATGCAAACCTTTCGACCGGCGCGATCGAGGTGTTCGCCCGCGGCATCACCGTGCAGAGCGCGGCCGAGGAACTGCCGCTGCCGGTGGCCGACGAGCAGCCTTACCCCGAGGACATCCGGCTGAAATACCGCTTTCTCGACCTGCGGCGCGAGACGCTGCACAGGAACATCATGACCCGCGTCGCGGTTGTCGCCGACATTCGCGCGCGGATGACGGGGGCAGGGTTCAACGAATTCTCGACCCCGATCCTCACCGCCTCCAGCCCCGAAGGCGCGCGCGACTTTCTGGTGCCGAGCCGCATTCATGCGGGCAAGTTCTACGCGCTCCCGCAGGCGCCGCAACAATACAAGCAGTTGCTGATGGTGGCGGGCTTTGACCGCTATTTCCAGATCGCCCCCTGCTTCCGCGACGAAGACCCGCGTGCCGACCGGCTGCCGGGCGAATTCTACCAGCTCGACCTCGAAATGAGCTTCGTCACGCAGGAAGAGGTGTGGGAGACGATGGAGCCGGTGATCGCGGGCACCTTCGCCGCCTTCGCGGGCGAGAAAAAGGTCACGCCCGCCGGCGAGTTCCCGCGCATCCCCTATGACGAGGCGATCTTGAAGTATGGTTCGGACAAGCCCGACCTGCGCAACCCGTTGATCATCTCCGACGTGTCGTCGCACTTCACCCAATCCGGTTTTGGCCTGTTCGAGAAGATCGTCGGCGGCGGCGGTGTGGTGCGCGTGATCCCGGCGCCTGCCACCCATGAAAAGAGCCGCAAGTTCTTCGACGAGATGAACGACTGGGCGCGCAAGGAAGGTTTTGCGGGCCTCGGCTACGTCACCTGCAAGGGCGGCGAATTCGGCGGGCCGATCGCCAAGAACCACGGGCCTGAACGCATGGCGCAGCTTTATGCCGAACTCGGGCTGGGCGAGAATGACGGGCTGTTCTTCGCTGCGGGCAAACCCGCCGATGCCGCCAAGCTGGCGGGCGCGGCGCGCATCCGGGTGGGCGAGCAACTGGGGCTGATCGACGAGAACGCCTTCGCGCTCGCCTGGATCGTCGATTTCCCGTTCTACGAATACAACGAGGACGAAAAGAAGGTCGATTTCAGCCACAATCCCTTCTCGATGCCGCAGGGCGGGATCGACGCGCTGGAAGGGCAGGACCCGCTCATGATCAAGGCGTTCCAGTACGATCTGGTCTGCAACGGCTACGAAATCGCCTCAGGCTCGATTCGCAACCACCGCCCGGAAACGATGGTCAAGGCGTTCGAGATCGTCGGCCTGTCCAAGGCCGATGTCGAGGAACGCTTCGGCGGGATGTACCGCGCGTTCCAGTACGGCGCGCCGCCGCACGGCGGGATGGCCGCCGGGGTCGACCGGATCGTGATGCTCCTGTGCGGGGTGAAGAACCTGCGCGAGATTTCGCTGTTCCCGATGAACCAGCGCGCCGAAGACCTGCTGATGGGCGCGCCCAGCCCGGCAGAACCGCGGAGCTTGCGCGAATTGCACCTGCGCGTGGTCGAGCCGCCGAAAAAGGATGCCAGCTGAAATCCGGGCTGGCTGCGCTGTCATGCCCGATTAAGCTGGCTTGGCCGATATTCGGGTGATCTGCTGTGGGGGGGTAGTCATGCGTATCGTTCCTGGGGTTCTGCTGTCCGTCTCCGCTGCGCTGATGGCGAGCGGGGCGATGGCCGAGACGCTGCCGGTGGCGGGGATTTATGCGGCAGGCGAGGATGCCGCGGCCGAAGTGCGCGGCCTGTCGATCGACAGCTTCGGCGGCGAGGCGGGCGAGCGGCTGGCCTTCGCGATCGAGGACCGTCTGCGCACCGCCACGGTCGCGGGCGAGCCGTGGTTCGACGTCTCGCTCCATTCGCAAGGCACCAATGTGGTCGTGATCATCGAGCGCGAGCGCGACGTGGCGCTTGAACGGGCCGCGCGCGAGGCGGTGCTGCGCGGTACTGCCAGCCTCGAAGTGACCGACTTGGCTGCAGGCACAAAAGAGATCAAGGAATGCGCCGAACGCGATGCCAAGGACAAGTGCATCCGGCGCGAACCCGTGATCTACAAATGCCGCAACCGCGCGGTGATGCTGCGTCCCGAGTTGCGCCTGATCACCGGCGACGGGCGCACTGTCTATGCGATGCGCGATCTGCGCCGGGCCGAGCAGCGCTATTGCGCCGACGAAGACGCAGAGCCTTCGACCGAGGACATGATCGACGATCTGATTGCGGACATTGCCGCCCAGGTGCGCTTCGATCTCGTCCCGGTCGAACGGGCGGAGGATGTCAGGGTCCTCGAAAGCCGCAAGGGGATCGCCAAAGAGGACCGCGACGCGTTCCGTGCCGCCGTCAAGTTGGTCAACCGCGATCCCTTTGCCGCGTGTCAGGCCTTTGCCGCGCTGGAAGCGACCAATCCGCAGGACGTCTCGGTCCTGTTCAACATCGGGCTGTGCCGCGAGAGCGAGGGCTACCTTGGTGCAGCAGAGGATTATTACGCCCAGGTGCTGGCGATCGGTTCCAAGGACTATGCCCTGGCCGGCATGGACCGCATCGCCTCGCGCTACCGCGCGCAGCGGCAGATGGCGGTCCATTATCCGCAGTGACAGGACGATCCGCAACAACATTCGTGCGCCGGTGCAGCCGGTGCTTGCGCGGCAAGATCGACCTGCTAGAGGCGCGCGGCCTGTTTGCATGATGCGGGCAGCGTCGCAGGTCCGGGCAGGGCTGGCTCATCCCCACTTGCGCTTGCTGGCTGCGTTGATTAGGGCACAAGCCAATTTCCGTAACCCCCATTTCAAGAGGGACACACATGAGCGATACTGCCGATCGGGTGGCCAAGATTGTTGTCGAACATCTTGGCGTCGAAGCCGAAAAGGTCACCCAGGATGCCAGCTTCATCGATGATCTGGGCGCTGACAGCCTCGACATCGTCGAACTGGTCATGGCTTTCGAAGAGGAATTCGGTGTCGAAATCCCCGACGATGCGGCCGAAAAGATTACCACGGTCGGCGATGCCACCAAGTATATCGAGGAACACAAGGGCTAAGACCCTCTTTCCCGCCCGTTCGCGCCCGATCCTGCGCCTGTCGACGGATCGGGGGGCGTCCCCCGCCGGGCAGCAATGCTGCTCCGGGGCATGTGCAGGGCTCAGGCAGGCTCAGCCCTTGGCGGGTTGGGCCTGTCTTGCATTTTGGAGAAGTTGAATGCGCCGTGTGGTTGTAACCGGGCTCGGTCTCGTGACACCCCTTGGAGCCGATGTCGAAACGACGTGGGCGAACCTGATCGCGGGCGAAAGCGGGGCAGGGCAGATCACCCGCTTCGATGCCTCGAACCAGAAATGCACCATCGCCTGCGAAGTGAAGGGCAAGGACCACCCCTGGGGCTTCGATCCCGACCTGCGGGTCGATCACAAGATTCAGCGGCAGGTCGACCCCTTCATCATCTTCGGCATCGATGCGGCAGGACAAGCGCTCGAAGACGCGGGCCTGACCGACATGACCGAGGCGGAGAAGGAACGCACCGGCTGTTCGATCGGATCGGGCATCGGCGGGTTGCCGGGGATCGAGCTGGAAAGCGTCAACCTCCACCAACGCGGACCCAGCCGGGTCAGCCCGCACTTCGTCCACGGCCGGCTGATCAATCTGATCACCGGGCAGGTGCAGATCAAGTACGGCTTCATGGGGCCGAACCATGCGGTCGTGACCGCCTGCTCCACCGGCGCGCACTCGATCGGCGATGCCGCACGGAT
>DAIQNP010000028.1:0-9572 GCA_036788335.1 Erythrobacter sp. | reverse complement strand
GGCGGGCGGGGCGGAAGGCACGATCTGCCCGCTCGGGATCGCCGGTTTCGCGCAGGCGCGCGCGCTCAACATGAGCATGAACGACCGCCCGACCGAGGCCAGCCGCCCCTATGACAAGGGCCGCGACGGCTTCGTCATGGGTGAAGGCGCAGGCGTGGTGGTGCTCGAGGAATACGAGCGCGCCAAGGCCCGCGGCGCCAGGATCTACGCCGAAGTCACCGGCTACGGGTTGTCGGGCGATGCCTATCACGTCACTGCCCCGCACCCCGAAGGCCGCGGCGCGGAGCTGGCGATGCGGATGGCGCTGAAGAAGGCCGGGCTGGGGCCGGGCGACATCGATTACGTCAACGCCCACGGCACCTCGACAATGGCCGACACGATCGAACTCGCCGCGGTCAAGCGCGTTTTGGGCGAGGATCTGGGCGGCGCTTCGATGAGCTCGACCAAGTCCGCCATCGGCCACCTGCTCGGCGGCGCGGGCGCGGTGGAGGCGATCTTCTGCATCCTCGCGATGCGCGACCAGATCGTGCCCCCGACCTTGAACCTGCACGATCCCGACGACGGCACCGAAGGCATCGACCTCGTGCCGCTGGTGGCGAAGAAGCGGCAGGTGCGCGCGGTGCTCAACAACAGCTTTGGCTTCGGCGGCACCAACGCCTCGATCATCATGCAGAAGGTCGACTGATCCGGTGACCCGCATGCGGGCTTTGCTGCTGGGCCTGATCGTGCTGGCACTTGCCGGTCTGGCCTTCGCGTGGAGCCTGCTTGGCGGGGCGACGATCACGAAGGAAACCGCTTTCACCATCCCCGCCGGGGCATCGGTGTCGGCGGTGGCAGGCAAGCTGGAGGACGAGGGGCTGGTCACCTCGGCCACCGGCTTCACCTTGCAGGCGCGCATCTTCGGCTCGGACGCGCCGATTCAGGCGGGCGAGTTCCTGCTGACCCCGGACATGAGCCAGCGCGACATCCTTTCCGCGTTCCAGTCGGGCGACGTGATCCGGCGGTTCGTCACCATCCCCGAAGGCATGCCCTCGATCCTGGTGTGGGAACGCCTGATGGCCGAGGACCTGCTGACCGGCGAGGTCGACGTGCCGCCCGAAGGATCGATCCTGCCCGATACCTATGCCTTCGAACGCGGGCAGAGCCGCAAGAGCCTGGTCGAGCAGATGCAGACGGCGATGGACACAGCGCTGGCCGAGGAATGGGCCAGGCGCCGCCCCGGCATCGCGGTCGACACCATGCGCGACGCGCTGACGCTGGCCTCGATCGTGGAGAAGGAAACCGGCAAGGCGGAAGAACGCCGGATGGTCGCCGGGCTCTATTCGAACCGGGTGCGCACGGGGATGCTGTTGCAGGCCGATCCGACGATCATCTACCCGATCACCAGGGGCAAGCCGCTGGGCCGCCGCATCCGCCAGTCGGAAATCGCCGCGGTCAACGGCTACAACACTTATACCCGCGCAGGATTGCCCGAAGGCCCGATCACCAATCCGGGCCGCGCCAGCATCGCCGCCGTGCTCAACCCGGAGCAGACGGACGCGCTGTTCATGGTCGCCGATGGCACGGGCGGACACTGGTTCGCCGACACGCTGGCCGAGCACAACGCCAATGTCGAACGCTGGTATGCCATCCGCCGCGAGCGGGGCGAGATGTGATGAGGGCCGGGGCGTGGCCAATCCCTTCATCCTGACGGCCGCCCTGCCGACCGATCTGCAAGGCTGGGCCGAAGGCCTCAGGCGTGCGCATTTCCCGGTCGAGCGCAACCACCTCCACGCCCACGTCACGCTGTTCCACGCCTTCGCGCCGTCGCTGCTGGACGAACTCAAGACCGTGCTGCCCCGCTTGGCCGCCGAATTCGCCGCGCCCTTGGGGGAGGTCAGCGGGGTGATGGATCTGGGCACCGGCACCGCGATAGCGCTGAAGGCACCGCAGTTGCTGCGCCTGCGCGAACTGATCGCCGAGCATTTCCGCGGCAGCCTGACCGCGCAGGACCTCCACGAGCCGCGCCCGCACATCACCATCCAGAACAAGGTCACCAAGCAGGAGGCGCGCCGCCTGCAAGCGAGCCTCGGCCCGGAGCTGGCGCCGTGGATCGCCAAGGGGCGCTTCACTTTCCCCGCGCTCGAACTCCATCGCTACCTCGGCGGTCCGTGGGAGAGGGTTGGAGTTTTTGCCTTTCGCGGGCAAGAGAGGCGATTGCTGGGGGGATGACCGGAGGGGCGGGTGGGCCAATTCTTTGCGGAGCTGACAGACGCGGGCAATGTCTTTGCGCACGCCTCCTATATCCTCCTGATTTCGTCGATGCTGATGACATCCCTGCGGCGCCTGCGAATTTTGGCGCTGGGGAGCGGGATCGCGGCCATGCTGCATTTCACCTTGCAGACGCGGGACAATGCCAGCTTGGCGTGGGAAGCGATGTTCGTGATGGCCAACGCCGCGCAACTCGCCGTTCTTCTTTATCGATCGCGGACGGGCGAGTTGCGGCCCGAGGAAAATGTCTCTCTCGATCAGGTGGTTCGTGTTCACGATCCCGTGAGCCGGCGCCGTCTGATCGCAATGATGGCGTGGCGCGATGCCGAGGTGGGTGAAGTGCTGATTGCGCAAGGCGAAATTGAGCCGCCGTTGATCTACATCGGTAGCGGGGCGGCGGCCATTCAGCACGACGGACAGCAGGTCGGGGTCTGCGGCGCAGGCGATTTCCTGGGCGAGATGAGCCTTGTTTCGGGGAACCGGGCGACAGCTTCGGTGGTGGTCACCAATACCATGCGGATCGCGACGATCAATCGTGAGCAATTGTCGCAGCTTGTGAGGCAATTCCCGAACATCGGCAATGCATTCGAAAGCGCGCTCAACCGCGGACTGGCGGCCAAGGTGTTGCGGATGAACCGGGCGGTATCGGCATCACTGGCATGATTTTCCAGCCGGTCCGGGAATCGCGATATGGCCAGTTGACCAAATGCGCCGCGCGCCCTAAATGCGCCGCCTGCCGGAGCAAGCTTTGCTCCCGCGTGCCCCTGGGGCGGAGTAGCTCAGCCGGTTAGAGCAGCGGAATCATAATCCGCGTGTCGGGGGTTCGAGTCCCTCCTCCGCTACCAACAACCTCTTTGAATTTAATCAAAATTTATCAATTCGAGGCGATGCAGGGCAGAAATGCCGTGTTGCATCTTGTTGCGCGCTTTTCCGGCGGTTTTCGCTGCTTTCCCGCCAATTCCCGCTAGTCCGTGCAACATACGGGCGACATGATCCCATTCGGGGCAGGGGTGGTCAAAAGTCTATGCCGATCGCAATTCACACCGGCTTGGCAGAGAAAACGAGCCATCCGCAATTCGTGGCATGGGGGGTGGCAGCTTTGATAAGGTTTTTGGTAAAAGCTGCCGTTCGGCTAACGACCCCGTTCCTGCCACTGAAGGCCAATCAACACGCGCTTGGTGTACGTCGATCGCTGCTTCAATTTTCGGTATCGTGATCTAAAGATAACGACGGTGGATTCGACGCATTTCAGTGAGCAGGCCGATATCATTGCGTTTGATCCGCGACCGGTATCTATTCACGTCTTCAATCTCTTACGCGACAGCTTGTTGCGGTACTGGTCGATTTGCTTTGGCAAAGCGCCCTACCACGATCCCTCGAATTCCGCGAGTTTCACCTCGGTGGCCCGCTCGCAATGTGCCAGCATCGCTTCAAGGTCGAAGATCATGAGCGGGTACCCAGGCGATAAGTCTCCCTGAATGACCAGCATTTCCTTGACCCCGTGGCTGAGGCTTAAGGTGCTGTTCTGATCAGCCTGCGCTTGCATCGACCGTGTATCTGTCAATGCCGCACTGACTATCGATCCGACCGTGTCGACCATCATGGCATATCTCGCTGACCCACTTGAAAAGATCAGCAGGCGTGTGGAACTGGCGTCAATAAGGTCGAGTCCAAACAAGCGCCGCGGATTGATGATCGGGATCAAATCGCCTCGCAGGTTGAGCAAGCCTTCGATGCAATCCGGCGTGTTGGGCGGCCGGTCGATGGTCTCCGGGAAATTGAGGACTTCGTTGACACTGAGAATGTCCAGAGCGAACCGTGTCTGAATCGTGAACGTGATGTAGGTCTGTTTCTGCAGGTTGCGTTTCTGATCGGCCAAGGTGGTGGCGTCGCTTTCGCGGAACAATTGGCTACATCCGGAAGACACGTTGACCAGTTCCGGGTCGGACATGACCTTGCCCTGATCCAGCAGCAAAACGGTGGCCGTAGCGGACGGGTTCAGACATCCTCTGAACAGGTTCCCGCGGCGCAGGCCGATCGGCGGGAATGCGCCAACTTCGTGCTCCTCGAACGAGACGATGGTTTCAACACGATCGACCAGCAAGCTTAAAAATTCCGTCCCGAATTTCAGAACGATATGCTTAAATCGCTGGCCCACCAGCGCGTCAGCAGTGCGTGCTTCCCCGCCGCTCAGGAAGGCCTCAAAATCGATAACGGGTACTGTTGTGCCGCGCAGGTCTATCGTTCCTTTGATCCAGTCCGACGCGATTGCCTGATTTTCAAGCTGTTCGCATTCCAGAATTTCCTTGATGCAGGTCATGTCGATCGCGCAGACGCTAGCGCCGACGTGGAAAGACAGGAATTGTTGCCGTGTGCCCCTGCCGGCTTCGCTCGCAGCTTGTTCCGATAAGCCTTTGATCAAGGGAATATGCTCATGCCCCAACAATGCGGCAGGATCGAGCACCTGGACGATCCTGCGGCTATTGTCGCGCATGAACACACTACTTATCACTGACCCTGCTGCATTCCGGTCAGCTGGCTGAAAGGAAAAAATATCGCTGGCACAGGCAGTAAAGACATTGCCGGCCGCGTCGACAAGGAGCCCGACAAGATATCCGTCGTGTTCGATTATGGCGACCTTGCGTTCGCAGCCCGACTGTTCGAACGGTGGCAGCCCAAGCAGCGATCGCAGATCGATCACTGGTACAACTGATCCTCGAAGATTGAAAACCCCGATGAAAAACTCGGGTGCAGGAAGTATTCGCGTGAATGCCGCTGGCTCGTTGACCACCTCTTTCAGCGCAATGACTGAAAGAGCAAACTCGGCATCGTCAATCACGAAGGTACCGAACGTGTACGACCTCTCGCCATCATTGGCTCGGTTGTGCGTAGGAGGCTCGGCCATCGCACCCGCAGCGTTGATCGGCAACGGTTCCAGAGCGGCGGTCGTTTCAGTTTGCATCACGGCGCTCCCAGTCGGGGTATCTGCCTGATCGTGAAATTGCCGGACGTGCAGTCAATTGAAACCTTGCGCGCCAGCGCTCCGCCAAGTTCGTCATGGATAAGCCGCATCCCTTCGAGCTTGACCGCCCGTTTGGCGAACACCGCGTTCACCGAGCCAACCATACGCACCTCGGGAGTATCGTCCGCCATAGTCATGTTCCCGCCCCCGGCGAGGATGACATGCACGTCACGCAGATCATAAGCGCTGATGTCCATCAGCAACTTGAGCGATCGGATCGCCTGATCAACGTAACGCCCGCCTAGCTCTTCGGTAGCGCCGGTCGATTGGCCAAGCAGGCAATGCGCGAGCCCATAAATCTTGCGCTTGCGCCACAGAAAACCGATCCCGACGCAGGATCCCAGCAAAGCATGGAGGACCTGCCCCTCACGGCCGATTTGAACTTCTCCAATCTGCGCGTGAATATCATTTTGCTGGGTCATGCTGCAGCCCTGCCCAGCCGCTCGCCCGGACTATAGATGAACGGCGCGACCGTCCTGAAATCCGTTGCCAGCGATGAAAGGGTTTCGGATTCGCCGATAATCAGCAATCCGTCGTCGGACATCATCCGCCGAATGTTCTCAAGCACCCGCAGTTGATCCGGCTTGGTGAAATAGATCAGCACGTTCCTCAGCAGGACGACATCGAACCCTTCACCGGGCCGGGCACCGGAAAAAAGGTTATGCGTTTCAAATCGAAGGCGGTCGCGCACAGATGCCACGACCTGATACCCCGTTGTATCGCTGCCGGCCAGATAGCGGCCAAAGAGGTCGGGGCGCGCAGCTCTGAACCTGTCGATGGCGCGCACAGAATAGCTGCCTTGCTGTGCAACAGCGATCACGCGGGGCGAAATGTCGGTTCCCAGGATCCGATAATCGAAGCTGGCATTGCTTTCACGCAGCGGCTCGAGCAGCACCCCGGCGGTGTGTGCTTCCTCCCCGGTGGAGGATGCCGCGGACCATAGGCGTAACGGCCGCCCATGCCGTGCGGACATGAAGCCGGGCACATACTCATCGATAAGGTACGACCAGACCCGCGGAGTTCGATAGAAATACGTCTCGTTGGTCGTCATCTGGTCGATGAACTGGCGCGCTTCCTCTGGATCGTTGCGAACCAGATCAAAGTATTCTTCGAACCGAGTCAGCGAGTTGGCGAGGAGCCGCTTGCTCAGCCGACTGACCAGCATCGACCTTCGGCGTTCCGAGATGGTTATGCCGGTCATTGCATGGGTGAGTTGCAGAAACCCGTCAAAACAGGCATCGCTGATCGCATCGTCGATTTCTGTTTTCATTGCGCAAACCCCTTTTGGCCAACGAGAAAGGCTACGCTGCCAGCTTTGCGATTTCCATTTTCAGCTCATTGGCGCCAACTGATAGGCTTTCGGTCGAGGTAGCGATCGATTCCGATGCGATCGCGGCCTTTTCAGAGGCGGTCACAATCGTCTGCACCGCATTGGCAACATCGCGCGCCGCAGTCTGCTGTTCGCGCGCTGCGACGGATATCTCCGATATTGAAGCCGTCGTCTTGCTGATACCATCAAGGATCCGATTGAAGGCAGCGCCGGCCTCCTTGGATACTTCGCTGCCCTGCGTGACGCGCTTGACTGATTCCTTGATGAGCTTGGCGATTTCCTTAGTCGCCTGCGAGGAGCGTTCCGCCAGTTTGCGCACTTCATCAGCCACCACAGAGAAACCGAACCCGTGTTCACCCGCTCGCGCCGCCTCAATCGCGGCGTTGAATGCCAGCATGTTGGTCTGGTTTGCGATCTCGCTGATGACCTCGACGATTTCATTGATTTGTTCTGACGATTCGTTGATCAATTCCATCGCTTCGATCGACTTGTCGATGGCCCTCGCGCCCACATCCGCTTCGATCTTGGTGTTCCGTGCAATCTCGTCAGACTCGCCGCTGTTTTGGGCGATTGAGTCGATCGATGCGCTGAGCTCTTCGATTGAGGCGCTGATTTCTTCGGTCGTTGCTCCCAGTGATTGGGCGCCGTCAGCAACGATGCTGGACTGACCGGAAATGGCGAGCGCCTGATTGACGAAGTTATCGGCAATGCGTGAGATTTCCCGTTCAAGTTCAACTTCGGTGGTGATGTCGGTGGCAAGCTTGACCACGCTGGAGACCTTGTTTTCCTGATCAAAAATCGGACAATAAGATGCGCGCAGCCACAGATCCTTGCCAGACTTCGTTATCTGCTGATACTTGCCGCTGTCGGCGATCCCGTCATTCAGCCTCTGCCAGAATGCGACATATTCCGGGCTGTTGACATAGTCAGGATGGCAGAAAACCCGATGATGTTTGCCCATCACTTCATCGAGAGAATAGCCGGTCGCCTTGAGGAAATTTTCGTTGGCGTTGACAACAACTCCTTCTGGCGTGAATTCGATTATGGCATTCATCCGATCAACCGCATCGAACTTGCAATTGAATGCCTGTTGTTCAAGTTTTGTTTCGTTGATATTGGTCTGGATCGATACGAATTTTTCAAGTTCCCCATTCTTTCCAAACACAGGATTGATCGCCAGTGCGATCCACCATGTATTGCCCTGCTTGTCGTAGTTCAGAATTTCAGCATAGAATGGTTGCTTGGCCGCAAGCTTTGCACGAATTTCATTCACCGTTTCGGGGTTGGTGTATTTTCCTTGTAAAAATTCACTGGGCTTCTTGCCCCTCACCTCATCAAAGGAATAGCCTGTCAGCTTACTGAAGCCGGGATTGACGTATTCAATCAAGCCATTGGCGTCAGTAATGATCACCGAATTGTCGGTTTCATTGGCCACCAATGACAGCGTTTCAGCAGTCCGGCGCAAGGCGACCTGTTCGGAAACATTGGTTGCAAATTTGACCACCTTGAATGGCTTGCCATTGCCATCAAAGATCGGGTTATAGGTGGCCTGAAGCCAGACTTCAGCACCATCTTTGCTAAAGCGCCGGAATTCACCTTCCTGCACTTCGCCGGCGGCGAGGTCTTTCCAGAACTTCTTATAGGCTTTGCCACCGTGCTCCGCCGGATCGACAAACAAACTGTGATGCTTCCCTTTGATCTCGTCGATAGTGTAGCCCGCAATGGCAAGGAAATTCGGGTTCGCTTCGGTAATGGTTCCGTCCAACGTGAACTCGACCACTGCTTGTGAACGGTCCAATGCCGCCAGAATGCCGCTATTGACGCGCTCTTCTGTAACGTCATCCCATTCCAGCATGTTGCCGACGTATTTGCCGGCATCATCAAAAATGCCGCCAACATTCAGCGCGAACTTGAATTCGCCAATCGTGATATCGGTGCGGTGGGGCAGGATCGAAGGGTCAGACAGCATCCGGCGCTGATGGGAGGGATCTTTGTGAAAGATGTCGATGCAGCTGCCAACCATGTTGTTGATGTCGAAATTGGGCCAGATCTTCTTGAAGGTGTCCGCGCTTCGGCCCAGCAGTTCCATTGTGGCCTTGTTGACATCGGTCACAACCAGATCGCGGTTAACCGCCATCATCGCCGCAGATGAGTTTTCAAACCCGCTGGTCTTCCGCAGCAAACCGGCCAGGAGATTTTTCTCGCTGGTGATATCGGTGCCGAGGTGTACCACTCCCTTGATCTGACCGTCTTGATCAATGACGGGCTCGTACCCCCCTTTGATCCAGACGCTTGCGCCGGTCTTGGATCGGTACAGGTAATCGCCAGCGTCACTGGCCCCCGCCTTAAGATCCGACCAGAACGTTTCGAATTGTTCCGGCGACAGAAAATCTTCACCGAACAGATCCTGGATGTTTTCGTCGATGATGTCTGGAGCGTTGCAACCCATCAGTTCACAGAATAAATCGTTTGCAGCTGTGACAATGCCATTAACCCCGATTTGTACAATTACATTCGTACGATTCAAAGAGTCAAAAACTTTTGTGATCGTGCACTCGCGAGAAATTGCTTCACGAATGTCTTGATCATTCTGCATAGTCATCAGCGGATTCCCGGTATTTGCGTCGCGATACTGGGCTCTTCATGAACGATCGACCCGTAAAATTTGGTCGGGTAATCGATCCCGATAACTACTTATTTCAACGTGAGATCGCAGGGAGCGCTCGCAGGCCGAATGTTCCGAAGACCCGAGCGCTTTGGGGGCGGTTCAGATCGCCCCGGCGAAGACTTTCGAGATTTTATGTCATTGCTGGCGATTCAATCAGGTCCGAGTGACGCTACGGTTGGCGATCATATTTGATTGGGATGTAGCTGCGCGAGGTGGCGAGCGAGAGCGAGGTGATCTTTGCGCCTGATTGGGTTTCGCGGACTTCCGGGTTGTTGCCTGCAAAGCCGACGAGGGTGACGGTG
>DAIQNP010000027.1:0-15521 GCA_036788335.1 Erythrobacter sp. | reverse complement strand
TTTCTTCCGCGCGGGACAGCGCCGCTTCGCCGCCGCGCACCAGATCGGCGTCGATATTGACCTCGCTCATATCGTTGACGATCACCGCCACGCGCTTGCCTTCGCGGTTGGCGAGGATGTGGTTGAGCAGCGTCGTCTTGCCCGCGCCGAGGAAGCCAGAGAGCACGGTGACGGGCAAGCGGGTATCAAGCGGGCTATTCATGCGGCAAATCCTGTCATCTGAGCCTTGCAAAGGCAGCGCGCCCTATTAAGTGATGTTGTATCATCACGCAATAGGGGCAAGGCATGGCAAGTTCACTTCCGCAGGCGCGCGGCGAGGCACCTTGGCACCGCTTCGGCATCGGCCTTTCGGTCCTGTGTCTGGTGCATTGCCTCGCGCTGCCGTGGCTGCTGGCGAGCCTGCCGGTCGCAGTGCTGGCAACGCTGCCCGAAGCCTTGCGTGACAACGAATGGCTCCACGCCGCCCTGATCGCACCGGTGCTGCTGGTGAGCGGGCCTGCGCTGCTGCGCGGCTATCCGGGACGCTGGCAGACCGGCATTGTCTTGGCGGCCTTTGCTGCGCTGGCTGGCGGACTGTTCGTCGGCAACGAAGCGGGAGAGCAGGCCTTAACCGTTATCGGCGCAGCGCTACTGATGGCGGCTCACGGGGCCAAGCTATATCGCGCGCATCAGCATTGACGCGGGCAAAGCGGCGCAGGCATCGACGTGACCCAGTCCCTCGACATTCGCGATCTTGGCAAGACCTATGCGGCACGCCCTGTGCTGTCGGGCGTCAGCTTTCGGATTGATCCAGGTGAGCGGGCGCTGCTGCTCGGTCCTTCGGGGTCGGGCAAATCGACGCTGCTGAATTGCCTGTGCGGCTTGCAACGCCCCGATGCGGGAGCGGTGATGCTGGGGGAGGCTGTGCTGGCCTCGCCAGGCCGCATGGCGGCAGCTGATGGTCTGCGCCGCCGCTATTTTGGGATCGTGTTCCAGACCTTACGGCTGGTTTCGGCGCTCACCGTTCGCGCTAATCTGGCGCTGGCGCAGAAGATCCAGACCGGCGCGAACGATCCTGCGCTGATTGACCGCACGCTTGACCGGCTGGGCATCGCCCACCGTGCCGACGCGCGCCCCCACGCCTTGAGCCAGGGCGAGGCACAGCGCGCCGCCATCGCCCGCGCATTGGTGGTGCGCCCGGCGATACTTGTCGCGGACGAGCCAACCTCGGCGCTCGACAATGCCAATGCGGAAAGAGTGGCGCGCTTGCTTGTCGAACTGGCCGATGAAACCGGCGCAAGCCTGATTATCGCCACCCACGACGAACGGCTGCGGCCCCACTTCCCCCGCACACTGACACTGGCAGACGGACGGTTGGCGGCATGATTACTCTCGCGCTTGCCTATCTACGGGACAGGCCGCTGACCACAGCGCTCAATGTGCTGCTGCTGGCGGTTGCGGTCGCAATGCTGGTGCTGCTGCTGCAACTCGGCACGCAGACCAGCGCGCGGTTTGAGCGCGACGCGCGCGGGATTGATCTGGTGGTGGGAGCCAAGGGCTCGCCCTTGCAGCTGATCCAGTCGGCGGTGTTCCATATCGACCAGCCCACCGGCAATATCCCGCGGGATAGCCTTGCTCGGCTGCAACGCGATCCCGGCGTGGCGCGGGTGGTGCCGCTGGCGCTGGGGGACAATTTTGGCGGCTACCGGATTGTCGGCACGGATGCCGGATTTGCCGCGCTTTACGGCGCCAGCCTTGCACAGGGCCGCGCCTTTGCCGCGCCGATGGAAGCCGTGCTCGGCGCCGAGGTTGCCCGCGCGACCGGCGCTGCAATCGGGCAAAAATTCGTCGGCAGCCACGGCCTCGCCGATGAAGAGGGGCAGGATCAAGGCCACGACCATGCGCCCTTCGTGACGGTCGGTATTCTCGCGCCCACGGGCGGGGTGGCCGACCGACTGATCCTCACCAGCGTCGAAAGCGTCTGGCAGGTTCATGGCATCGAAATCCATCACGAAGAGCCTGGCGCGCATGATGACCACGCCGGCCACGACCATGCGAACGAAACCGGGCCGGACGCGCTCGAACCGGAACTGACCGCGTTGCTGGTGACCTATCGCAATGCCGCCGCCGCGATGCGGCTGCCGGCGATGATCAACCGCCAGAGCGCGCTGCAAGCCGCCGTCCCCGCGACTGAAACAGCACGCCTGCTCGATCTCGTTGGCGCGAGCCTTGAAGCGATCCGCCTGTTCGCATGGCTGCTGGCGGCGACCGGCGGCCTAGCGATCCTCGTCGCGCTGATCGGCATCGTGCGCGGCCGCGAAGGCGATCTGGCCCTGCTGCGGGTGATGGGTGCTGGCCGTGCGCAGGTGTTCGGCACGGTGATGCTGGAAGGGGTGCTGACGGCGCTGAGCGGAGCAGTTCTCGGCTGGGTCGCTGCCCACGGCCTGATCATTGCCGCGCGCGCGCAATACCCGACCCTTGCCGAATTGGGTTTCACCCCCTGGCAGCCGCTGCCCGCCGAACTCGCCGTGCTGGCGGGCGTGATCGGTATCGGCGCGCTGGCGGCGCTGATACCGGCAATCGGCGTCTACCGGCTCGATCCGGTCCGCGTTCTTGCAAGGAGCTGAAACCATGCGCCCACACGACACTTCCGAACTGGCTCTCTGGCGCGGCGCGCTGGTGACGCTCGCTGCAATCGGTCTGGTCGCACTCGGCCCTGCAACCAGCGCGCAGGCGCCCGATTACAAAGCCGGACGCGCGGTCGAAGACGTGTGGAAGCCCGCCGCAACCCCCAAGGGCGGCGTTTCGTGGAAGCTGCTCGAATCCACCGGCGAGACCACCCGCACGGACGCGCAGGGCTATATCGTCTCCAAACCGAAATTTCCACCGCAGGTGAAGGCTCTGGCGGGCAAGCGGATCACGGTCGCCGGGTGGATGATGCCGCTCACCGCCGGCAGAACGCAGAAGCATTTCGTGCTGCTCGGCTATCCGCCCGGCTGCCCGTTCCACTTCCACGCCGCGCCCAACCAGTTCATCGAAGTCTATGCCGACACGCCGTTCCCCACCAGCGAGGCGCGGGTGTTCACGGTGAGCGGGGTGCTGGAACTGACCGGCCATGATGAAGGCGGGATTTTCTATCGCCTGCGACAGTCCCGCCCCGGATAGGCGTTGCAAGCGCGAAGAGCGGTTCAGAAATCCGATGTCGGGATGGTGATCGTCACCACCCCGTCACCCGCTTCCACCGGCGGGCCGGTGATGCCGTAGAGCGCATAACCATCGACCGGCGCATAGAGCCGTTCCACCTCCTTGCCGGTGTAGTCACTGATCGTCCCGATCAACTCGCCCTTGGTCAGCTGGCGTGGGCCGAGCTTGGCTGGATGGAACAATCCGGCCTGTGACGCCGCGACCGCGACCGTGCCTTCGAAAGGCGAGCAGGCGGAGGAACATCTCGCATCGGTCCTTCGGTCATGCCAAGCATTTGAAGTGCGTTCTCGACCCCGGCGACGATAGCGGCGACATGAGCATCCTCGCGGCTGCCGTTCTGGCCGATTTCGATGAGGATCGTGGGCTTTCCCATTGCCACGCCTTGCCGGTTGAGCGAGCGCCCGCGGTCGATCTGCTCCTGTGTGTCCATGCTGTAACGCACGATATTGGGGAAGCCGAATCCGCGCGCGACATTCAACGCAAGCGGGAAATCGGTCGCGAGTGGTCCACCTTAGACGCCGATGAAAGCTTCGAGGAACTCCGCCCCGTCGCCGCTGTGGATGTCCATCAGAAAATCGCTGCGCGCCACAACCTGACGAGAGATCAGGTCGGCGATGCGTTCGGTTTGCGATCCGTCCGCGTTGCCGGGAAAGAGGCGGTTGAGGTTCTTGCGATCGACCGGATTGACGTTGGGCGAGCGCCCTTCGAAACCGGAGATGTTGGCAACCCGCACCAGCACTAGCGTGCCTTTCAATTGCGCCGGATCGACCCGCTCTGCCAATCGCTCGGCGGCAAGGATCGACGCGAATTCGAACCCGTGCACCCCGGCGACAACGGCCAGCACCGGGCCGGGCTTCGCGCCGTGGATGACGGAGAGGGGAATGAAGGTCGGACCGTCATTTCCCTCAGGCACGATGATGCGGAAATCTTCGCGTGTGCCGGCGGCAATGGTTTGGTCGGCAATAGTGAAGGTCTGACTTTGTGCCACTGCCGGAGTTGCGGTCAGCATCAGCAGGGTCAGCAAGATTGACCTGAGCATGTTCATGGTTCGGCCCTGTAGCGGGGCAGTTCGGTAAACGCCGCCGGATCAAAGGGCGGATCGCGGAACAGCAGCGGGTAGTGGAACGCGCGCAGCTCCGAATG
Source organism: Erythrobacter sp. (assembly GCA_036788335.1). GTDB lineage: Bacteria > Pseudomonadota > Alphaproteobacteria > Sphingomonadales > Sphingomonadaceae > Erythrobacter. The sequence continues at coordinate 11,195 of DAIQNP010000027.1, read as the reverse complement.
ATAGGCGCGCACCGCGTCCTCATACGCGATCATTGCGGCGGTATCGGTATCTGCCAGACGCTCGAAGCCACGTTCGACCAGCGCCGTAGGTGAGAGGAATGCTGCAATCCCGGCAGCCCGGTTGCGTGCGATCCGGCCTTCGCGATAGGCCGTGATTACAGGTGCGGCCTGCTGATCGCCAACCTGCTGGAACGCGAAAAACCATTTCCATTCAAAAGGTTTGTCCACTTGGCCCAGCGGCTCCCATTCGGGATGCGCGGCAAGGAAAGGGCGCATCGTCGCTTCCTTGGGTCGATCCCACGCAGAGTTCACCGCCTCGCGCTGACGCGTCAGGATTTCCGCTCCGTCGGGGACGGGAGTGCTCGCCTCGATCGCGGCGCGTGCGACTGCCGGAACCAGCAGCGCCAGTGCGAGCCAGATGCCGACCATCGAAGCCAGCAGCACCGGCGGACTAGCTTGCAGGCGGCCGACCAGCTCAGTGATCAGCCACCAGACCAGCATGGCGCCGAGGAACAACCCGCTTGCAGAGATTACCTTTGCCAGGGCTGCCCCCTCCATTACTGCACCGACCCAGAACGGCAGCAACAGCGCTAGACACAGCCCAGCATAGCGCACACTTGCGCGGGGCAGCCACAGGCGCGAAGGCTTGCTCGCGGTTGCCACCAACAGATCGTGCCGGCCCGCGACGCGCTCGCCTGCGCGCAGATCGTGCAACAGCAGGATCAACAGCAGCGGCGCTATCGCAGCCGCGAGGAAAGCGAAATCGAACCGCCCGATCAGCCCGAAATCGGCGTTCTTCGTATCGGCTTCATGGATTTGCCCCTCCAGCGCGAGCATCCGCACCCGGTGGAGCCACGGCGCGGTGTCACGTTGACCGAGCGCGGCAAAGGCAAAGTCGGATGGTGGTGCATAGGTCAGGTGGAAGGCAGCATAGGCCGCGCCGCCCCAGTCCTCCTGCCCTTCAAGCGCGTTGGCGCGGTCCTTCGCATCTTCGGCCAGCAGGCTGGCGATGGTTGCGCGCTGTTCGCGCACCTCGGCGATACCGAAACCGGCTGCGGCTACGGACAGCAGAAAGGCCAGCACGATCCACAGTAGCGCGCCCCGGTCGCGCGCCAGAAACCGCGCCTCGCGCAGCACCGCGCTCATGGCCGGAGCCTCCGCGCACCGGCTGCGCTGACGAAGCCCAAGACCAGCAGCCAAGCCAGCATCAGCGCCAGCGGCAGGCCAGCGCGCATGACCCGTTCGCTCGTCGGATCGGGGACGAAGCGGAAGGTATCGAGCAGGCGCCATGCTTCAGCATTGACGCGCGTGCGCGCTTCCGCCTCGGGATCGGAGCTGCGTTGCGCATCGTCGGCATAGGTCAGCGCGGTGGCATGCAGGTCATTAAGGCCCTGCACGAAGTCGAACCGCAGCGTTTCGCTCTCACGCAAGAAGCGATGGTGGGTGACAAGATCGGTTCCAGCCAGCGTGCGCGATGCTGCGCCCACAGCCAGGGCTGGCGAAGCGAAGCCGAACAGCGTGACGATCCGCGATTGCGCTGCTTCCTCGCGCATCCTCGCCTCGGCAAAGTCGTTCATCACGGCGGTGATCTTTTCCTCGGAATAGCTCGCGACCACTCCGCGCCAGTTGATCGGCAGCTCCTCGACGCTTTGCGCCTCGTATTGTTTGAGCACCTGCTTTTGAAGAGCGTCGAAGGCTGGATCAGAAGCATTGTGTCCGTCGCCCAATGCGCGCTGCTGCGCCAGCATGACAAGATCGCTCTCGATCTTGCCCGGCGCATCAACGACTGCGCTACCGGCGCTTATCGCGAGTCGCGGGATGATCAACGCGATCAGCAACCAGACAAACACAAGCACGCCAAGCGCCACGCTCCGCTGGCGCACCAGCAGCGATACCGCCAGCACCAACGCTGCCCACACCCCGAGGTAAAGCGCATAGCTGGCGAACAGCATCGCCGCCGCCAGCGGCGCTTCCCCTGCTGCGACCGAATAGATCGCCAGCGCCGCGACCGGCAGCAGGAACAGTCCTGCCACGCCTGCAAGTGCAAGCGCCTTGCCGCCCGCGATCGCAAGCCCCGATTGCCCTTGCGCGAGCATCACTGCCAGCGTTCCGCTTTCGCGTTCGCGCAGCACAATTCCGTGTCCGATGATAATCAGCAGCAACGGCAGCAACAGCTGGTAAAGATTGGCCGGATTGAGCGCGGCAAACCCGCCAAGATCAGCGGCCGAGCGGGTGTCGGCGAACATCGCCGTATTTTGGCGATGACCTTCAAGGAAAATTGATTGTCCGGTGACCGCGTCTACCCCCGGATCGAAGGCAGCCAGCGGCGGCGGTGCACGGAAAGCATAGTGGCCGAAGTGCACCATGCGGTGCGGGTGCCGGTCAGGCTGGGCGAAGAAAGTCGCCTCGGCGCTTTCCTGACTTGCGGTGCGCTTGGCCGCCTCGTCACCGACGCGCATCGCCGTCAACACGCTGGTCGCAGCGAGTAGAACAGCGACGATCAGCGCGGCGACCAGCACAACCCGCGAACGGGCCCACAACCGCCATTCCTCGCGGGCGATCAGCAGCGCGGCGTTCATGTTGCCGCACGCTCGGCAAAGGCGGCGTGAACGGTTTCGGTGTCAATCCGCGCATCCCCGACCGCATCGAAACTTCCGACCAGCCGCCCTCCGCGCAGCAGGCCGACGCGGTCGGCGACCTGGCACGCACCGTAAACATCATGGGTCACCATCAGCACCGTCCGCCCGGCCGCAGCCAGCGACTTCACCATGTCGTGAAATTCATCAATGGCGACCGGATCAAGGCCGGAGGTCGGTTCGTCCAGCAGCAGGATCGGCGCATCTCGCAGCAGTGCCAATGCAATCGCGGTTTTCTGCCGCATCCCCTTGGAATAGGACTGCATCCGCCGCTTTCGCGCCTCGTGCGGCAGGGCTACCTGATCCAGCGCCGCGTCAACGCCTGCGCGCGTCACCTTGCGCCCCGCCAAATCAAGGAAATAGCCAAGGTTCTCGTAAGCATCGAGATGTCCGTAAAGCGACGCCGCTTCGGGCAAGTAGGCAATTTGTGCGCGGGCGGCCTCGACATCGCTCGCCACCGTCCGGCCATTCACCAGCACCTCACCGCTCGACGGTTGCAGAAAGCCGAGCAGGGTCAATAGCGTGGTCGACTTGCCCGCCCCGTTGCCGCCCAGCAGGGCATAGACTTCGCCCGGTGCGACGGTGAAGGACACGTCATTCAGGACCGCAGCGCCGTCCCGCGCGAGCGAAAGTGAGCGGGCTTCAAGTGATGGGGTCATGATCTCTCTCGTGTCGTCGGTCAAAACTGGCCGCGAAGCCCGATTGACGCGGTCCGCGGGGCACCAGGCTGCACCCACAGCGGCGCATAGCTGTTGGCATACCAGCGCGCGTCAAACAGGTTTTGGACCGCCGCGAAAAGCGTGATGCCCTGGGCAGGCTCGAACTCGCCGAACAATCGCACCAGCGTGTGCGCGGGCAGGGTGAAGGCCGTGCCCGTTTCGCCCGAACGCTCGCCGACATACTGGATGCCTGCGCCAAACATTGCATCGCCGCCCGCCGCGGCAAAGCGTTTGCTCGCCTGCGCGTTGAAGTTGTGATCGGGAATGTTGATCAGGGGATCGCCGGGGCGGATCTGGAAGTTGAAGTTGGGTTCAAGCAGGGTCGATCGCGCCTCGGCATCGATATAAGCATAGCTGACCAGAACATCGACATCGCCGGGAAGCTGGCCAGCCAGATCGAATTCCACCCCGCGGCTGCGGGCCTTGCCGATCGCGACCGAGAAGCCCGGATTGCCGGTGTCGCTGGCAAGCACATTGTCCTTGTTGAGCTGGAACACCGCCAACGTCCCATTGAGCCGCCCGCCGAACGCCGTCAGCTTCATCCCGACTTCGGTGGAAACGCTCGTCTCGGGTTCAAATATCGCTCCGTTTACATCGGTGCCGATATTGGCGCGAAAACCCTCCCCATAAGCGGCATAGAGCGTGAGCGGGGCGCTGAGTTCATAGACGATGCCGGCTTGCGGACTGAACCGCCCGGCGCTGCGCAGGCTGTCGATACCGGTCAGGCGGTTGAGCGTGCGCAGGCTGACATCATCGTAACGGCCGCCGACCCGAACCTGCAAGCGGTCTGTCAGGCTGATCTGGTCCTGCACGAAGAACCCACTGGATCGCTGCACATCGAGCCGGTCATTCTGCGGTCCTGGGGTCGGCAGCGGGAAGCGGCCATAGACTGGATCGAGGATGTCGATGATGTTGCCTGCCTGCTCCGAAGGGTTGCCGCTCAGCGGCGGCGGACGGAAACGGCCGAACTGCTGGTCGTTGTCGAACTGGTCGTGATCCGCGCCGATCAGAACGCGGTGGCGCAGGACACCAGTTTGGAACTCGCCGGACAACTCTGCGCGGATCACCCACTGGCGTGAATCATACCGGCGCGAACGGCGCTGGCGTGAAAGCGAGCGCCCGTCGCGGAACAATTGCTGGCGCGAGGGGACCAGTTCCGGGTCGGACGAAAAGCCCGTCAGCAAAGTGTCACGCAGGCTCGCGCCGACCAGCACGCTCCAGTCATTGCCGAGATCGTGCTGGACGCGCAGCTGGTGCCCGGTCGCGCGGGCCACGTGGTCGCCATCTCCCGGTTCTCCCAGAAAGCGGGTGAACGGCACCGTGTCGAAATCGCCATTCAGGACCACAACCCCGCGATCAAACGGGGTTTCGACGCGGGAGTGTTCGAAGTCATAGGTGATGCGCGTGTTTTTCCCAATCGTCAGACCGATCGAAGGCAGGAAACCCCACCGGCGCTGATCGACTTGATCGCGGAAGGTGTCCCCTGTTTCGCCATAGCCGATAAGGCGCGCGGTGAGGCCGCCGGTCAGTGCAAGGTTGAGGTCGGCCTCGGCCCGCAAGCGGTCAAAACTGCCATATTGCACCGCCGCGCTTCCGAACGTTCGCCCGATCTCGGCCTGTTTGGTGACCAGGTTGACGGTGCCGCCCGGCTCGCCGCGGCCAAGCACTGCGGCGGCCGGTCCTTTGAGCACCTCAATCCGCTCAATTCCGGCAACATCGCGGGGGCCGCCAAAGCCACGCCCGCCATTGAAGCCGTTGACGAGGTAACCCGTCGGGATGTTTTCATCTCCGGTAAAGCCGCGCACAGCGAAGCTATCGAACAAGCCACCCAGCGAATTCTGCCGCGAAACCGACGCATTGAGATCGAGCGCATCCACTAGGCGCAGGAAGTTGTTCTGCTCGATCGCGGTGTCTTCGATTGCGGCAATCGCCTGTGGAATTTCGCTCAAGGCGAAGTCCCCGCGATAGGCCTGCCTCACTCCAGTGATCAGGATTTCGGTCGATATCGTCTCTCTGTCGGCATCATCCGAGCTTTTAGAGCCTTCATCAGCACCGAAGTCACTTGTGCTTTGTGCCCATGCAGGTGCGGCCAAAGCGATGGCAGACACGCCAAAAGACAAAGCCGTCAAGCTGGCACGAAAATTTTTCATAGGTATATCCGGCTCATAGACATGATATTTCTGCCGACATGCAAACCCGAACCGGCTTGTCACGACATGAGACAATATAACATCGCCTATGGCTTCGCGGGGACCCTGTCAATCGAGCGTTCGCGAACATCGCCGGAAGGAGTTATTCGGTTGTCCTCCCACGAGCAGTCGTTCACGGCTAAACTGCCCGGGGTCGAAACCTGCCCGGCAGCTTCAACGGCTTTCTCGCTGGAAGTCAAAATTCTGAATGCGACCCCAAGTCGGCGGTTATTGCCGCCCTCCCCACCCAGCATCGCCTAGAGATAGAAGCGGCATGAGCTTTCGTATCTCGTCTTTTTTCACTGGCATGGACCGGCTCTCAAGCGGCATAGTATTGTCATGGATGGTGACTGGATAGAGCAGATCGGTGCGATCAGCGGCGGGGCGACCGAGCAGTCGCCCTGCCGCCAATCAGCGACAACCTATTGGCAGTCGAGCGGCGTTAATCCGGAACCGCTTGTCTATCGAGCGAACCTCCCGGCGGGGTTGCATTTTGGTTGCGGGCTGATGCCTGGGATCGAAAGCGTTGCAGAATTCGGGAGCATGGCGGTTCAGGGCGCGGGCGCAACCCTGGTGATTTGCACCGGTCCCACGACCATGACGACGACCCTCGCGCCGGGTCAGTTCCATTCGGCGGGGCTTTCGACAGAGCAATCCGACTTGCATAGCTTTGGCGCCCTTGCCGACTTCGCCTCGCGCCAAGGTCAAGCCTGTCTGGCACTTGGCAAGGTGTCGGTGCAAGTCATCGCGCGCTTGGCCATGCCGATCGACCCGTGGTTTCAAGGCACCGCGCGCGATATGGCGCGAGAAGCGCGGGCGCTCGAACTACTGGCGGTGTTTGAGGAAGCACTGTGCGATCGGTCGCCTTTGTCCAGCACGGTGCCCCGTTCCCACGGCCTTGCAATCAAGGCGAGGGATATCATCGAAGCCGAGTATGCCTTACCGCTGACGATTGCTGATCTGGCTGCCCGGGTGGGTTGCAGTTCTAGGAAGCTCACCGACGCGTTCCGACAGGTTTTCACCATCTCGATCGGTGGATATGTCACCCGCTGCAGGCTTGAACATGCTGCTGCCTTGCTAAGCGAGGGCGTTCGGCCTGCCGAAGTGGCCTACCGCGTCGGCTATACGCCGGCCCATCTTGCAGCAGCATTCAAGCGGCAACACGGGGTTTCTCCGAGCCGCTGGCGCAGGTAACTGCCTGCTGGCGATAAAGATTGCCCGATAGCTAAAGCCGGCGAAGTTGATGAGATAATGTAACCCCGCTACTTGCGAGCAATTCGCAGATTCTTGGGGCTTCCATGATCCGTCGCCTGCTTTTCGCCGCCTTGCTTTCCGGCGGCGCCCCTCTCGCCGCACAGGCGCAGTCCAATGCGCCCGAAGCTCAGCCCGAACCCGAAATCACCGAAGATGGGATCATCGTAACCGCTACCCGTCAGCCATCGCGGCTTGCCGATACGCCGGTCGCTGCGACCGTGCTGACCGAGCAGTTCATCCGCGATGCCCGGATCGACAGCTTGCGCCAGATCGATGATTATGTCCCCAACGTCCAGTTCAACCAAACCGGGCAGGTCGGCGGCACTTACGTCACCATTCGCGGGATCGAGTCCAATCTCTTCATCGTCAACCGCGCTGCCGTTTATATCGACGGCATCCCCTTCCGTAAGTTGCGCGAACAGACGCTCGGCACGATCGAGCAGATCGAAGTGCTGCGCGGGCCGCAAGGCACGCTTTACGGGGCCAACACCGAATCCGGCCTGATCGTGATCCGCACCCGACAGCCGAGCGACGCCTTCGAGGCCGAAGTGACAGGATCGGGTTTCGGCTTCGGCAATGGCATCGGCGGCGATGTGCGCCTGGCGATGGGCGGGCCGCTGATCGAGGACCAACTCACCGCCTCGCTGGTGGCGAGCTATTCCCACGCGGATTCTTTCGTGCGCAATATTGGCTCGTCGATCGGCGAGGAAGGCCAGCTCAGCGAGGCATTTGTGCAGGGCAAGCTGCGCTGGACACCCTCGTCGGCGGTTACGCTCGACATGATTGCCCAGACCTCGCGCCTGCGCGCGCCAGGGCTCTATGAGCAGGAATTCCTGCCCATCGACCGCGCGGTTTATGATCGCAACTATGCCGATGCGTTCAACGGCGGGCGGCGTTCGGGCCGGTTCACTCTGATCAACGATGCGCCCAAGCGCACGGCAGAGGACGAATACCTCATCGGCGGCAATCTCAACGTCGATTTCGGCGGTGCGGTGCTGGATTTCAACGCGTCGTGGCGACAGCTCGATGGAAGCTCCCAGGGGACCGACCTCGATCTGACCGCCTTGCAAGGCGCGGCGGGCGGCGACCGGAATGACGAAACCTTCTGGAACTTCGAGGCGCGGCTTGCCTCGTCCGCCGGATCGCGCATCCAGTGGGTTGCCGGGCTCAACCACTATCGCAGCAGCGAGGGGCAGATCCTGTCCACGCTGGTCGGACCCGGCGGGCTGAACGATTATGTGCCCGCTCCGCTGCAGACCACCCGTTCGCGCGATTATGCGGTGTTCGGGCAAATAACCGTGCCGCTGCTGGAAAATGTGCGGTTGACGGCAGGCGGGCGCTACGAGCGGGCCGAGCGCGACAAGCTGCAGGATGCCGGCGTGCTCGATCTCGGCCCCTTCGGCCAGTTCCAGTTTCCGGCCGAAGACCTTTCCCGCAGCTTCGAGGAATTCCTGCCCAAGGCTTCGCTCGACTGGCGACCGGATGATGCGCTGCTGGTCTACGTCTCGGCGGCCAAGGGCTGGATTCCCGGAGGATTCAACCTCGGGGCGGCAACCAGCGCTGTCACCCGCGACTTCAGCGGTTTCGGTGCGGAGACCCTTTGGAGCTACGAAGTCGGGGCCAAGCTCGAACTGCTGGACCGCCGACTGCTGCTGTCGGGCGCGGTGTTCCAGATCGACGCTGACAACTGGCAGGAGTTCAACGTGCTAGTGAACGATCAGGGGCAGGCAATCTCGACCAACCTGATCACGTCAGATGCCAACATCAGGAGCCGCGGGTTCGAGGTGGAAGTCACCGGGAGGGCGACCCAATCGCTCGAATTGGCGGCGTCCTTCGGCTACGTCGACAGCTCCTATACAAACTATGTTTTTTCGGCGACGCAGGACTTTACCGGCAACCGGGTGCGGTTGGTGCCGGAATATGATGCCTCGGTGTCGGCCTCGTGGCGACCATGGAAGGGGCTGTTCGTGCGCGGCGAGGTGGCGGCATCGGGCAACACTCCGCTTAATCCCGAAAACACCGCGTTTCAGGACGCGGTCGTGCTGATCGGTGGGCACATCGGATGGGAGGCGGAGACCTGGTCCGCACGGCTCTATGTCGAGAACCTGACAGACGAACTGGTGTTCAACACCAATGCCTTTTCGAACTTCGCCTTCGGCAATGACGGCACATTCTATGCCGGTGTTGCGCCGCCGCGCGTGGTAGGGCTGCAACTTGGATATAAATGGTAGCAGCACTGCATCTGCGACGGGTTCAGAGGCTTTTCAGATCGAAAGCCGCCATTCGTCTTTCCACCCAACTTCGGCCATCCCGGCCTATGCCCGTCGCGCCTGAAAGGGGACGTAACGCGATTGCCGCAGGGCGCTTGGCCGCCATGGTTCCGGTCACGCTTTCGCTTCGTCGCGGCCGCGCAGATCGGCGCAGCAGGCCGCTCCGCTGCAACGACGCGGGGGCCCGCGAGGGCAAGGAGCGGGTCGATCAGGTCACCGCCGCCCGCGTCCCGAATTCCGCCCGCTGCCACTCGCCGGATGCCAGCACTTCGGCCAGATGCCGCGCCGCCGCGGCAATGTCGGCAAAGCTCAGGTAGGCGGGCGCGAAGCCCAGTCGCAGCACGTCGGGATCGCGGAAATCGCCGATCACCCCGCGCGCGATCAGCGCCTGACAGATCGCGTAGGCCTGCGGGTGCCGGAACGACAGCTGGCTGCCCCGCGCGGTGCTTTGGGGCGGGCTGACCAGTTCGATATCCACCGCCAGCGCCATCAGACTTTCGAGGAAGAACTCCGACAGGGCCTGCGATTTGGCATAAAGCCTCCCCACCCCGATTGCAGCAATCAGGTCGACGCCGACCTCCAGTGCCGCCAGTCCCAGCACCGGGGGAGTGCCGCATTGCAATTGATCGATGCCCGGCGCAGGCGTGTAGTCGTCGGTGAAGGCGAAGGGCGCGGCATGGCCGAACCAGCCGGTCAGCGGTTGCGCGAGGTCCGCATGGTGCCGCTCGGCCACGAAGGCGAAGGCCGGTGCGCCGGGACCGCCGTTGAGGTACTTGTAGCCGCACCCGACCGCGAAATCCGCGCCTGCCGCGTTCAGATCGACCGGCAACGCCCCGGTCGAATGCGACAGGTCCCACAGCACCAGCGCGCCCGCATCATGTGCGGCCCGGGTGAGCGCCGCCATGTCGTGCAGCGCCCCGGTCTTGTAATGGACATGGGTCAGCATCAACAGCGCGACATCCTCGTCAAGCGCTGCGGCCAGCCGGTCGCGGGTCGCCAGCCGCCGGATTGCCAGCCCCTGCTGCTCCAGCCCCGCGATCATGTAGAGGTCGGTCGGGAAGTTGCCGGATTCGGACAGGATCACTGTACGGCCAGGACGCATGTCCAGCGCCGCCGCGATCAGCTTGAACAGGTTCACGCTGGTCGAATCGCAGGCGATCACTTCATGCGGGGCAGCCCCGATCAGCGGGGCGATCTTGCCGCCGATCCGGGCGGCCATCTCGAACCAGCCCGCCCCACCGAAGTCAGGGCTGTTCCACGATCGGATCAGCCCCTCACCCCACTCCTGTTCGATCATCCGCGCCATCGCCGCCGGGGTCGCCTTGGGCAGCGCGCCCAGCGAATTGCCGTCGAGGTAGATCACGCCCTCCGGCAGCGTGAAGCGGTCGCGATAGGGTGCCAGCGGATCGGCCGCGTCGAATTCGGCAGCACGTTCTTCCGGGGTCATATCGCGGTCCTGACGCTGAGCAGTTCGGGGAAGAAGGCCTGTTTCAGCACGCCAGCGAGATAGGGCACACCCGGTGTCCCCCCGGTGCCGCGCTTGAAGCCGATGATCCGCTCGACCGTCTTGAGATGCCCGAACCGCCAGCGCTGGAAGTGGTATTCCAGATCGACCAGCTTTTCGGCGAGTTCGTACAGATCCCAGTGGCCTTGCGGATCGCGGTAGATCGCTGCCCAGGCGGCCTCGACGCTGTCATTGTGGTGGTAGGGCATTGCAGGGTCGCGCGCGATCATTGCCGCATCGATGGCGAAGCCGCGCCGCGCCAGCAGGCAGATCGCCGCGTCATACAGGCTCGCCCGCCCGCATTCTGCCTCCAGCCGGTCGGCCCAGTCGGAATTGTCCCGGTGCAGCCGCACATGCTTGGCATCGCGCCCGCCGAGCATGAATTCCATCATCCGGTACTGCGCCGACTGGAACCCGCTCGACGCGCCGAGGTAGGGGCGGACGGCCGAATAATCGTGCGGCGTCATGGTGCTGAGCACGTCCCAGCTCTGGATGAGCTGCGCCTGCGCGCGCGCCACCCGGGCGAGCATCTTGAAGGCGGGGCGCAGGTCATCCGCCTCGATCGCCGCGCGGGCGGCGGTCAGTTCGTGCAGGCACAGCTTGAGCCACAGCTCGCTCGCCTG
>DAIQNP010000026.1:0-16703 GCA_036788335.1 Erythrobacter sp. | reverse complement strand
TCGAGCGGGTAGCCCCAGATCAGCCACGCCGACAGCGCCACACCCGTCAGCGGCACCAGCGCCATGATTGCCTTGAGCCCCCACAAGGTCGCCTCGCTCTGCGGGACATTGGGCTGATACCCGATCCACACCAAGAGCACGCCCAGCAGCCCACCATTAAGCCCCAGCGCCAATTGTTTGGCGAACGACGCGATGCCGAACACCTTGCCATCATGCCGCTGCCCGGTCTTCCACGCGTTATATTCGACAGTGTCCGGCAGCATCGCCCAGAACAGCACCTGATAGGCGATATTCCCGGCCGAGATCACGGCAATCAACACGCTTGCCACCAACGGATCGCGAGATGGGCTGAGAAAGAAAGCGGTGTAGCCGACCGCACTCAGCACATTGGCTGCCAGCCATGTCGTGCGCTTGCTGGTGCGCCGTGCGGCCAAGGCCCATAGCGGCGCGAACAGCAGATTGATGACGAGCGCAAAGGGAACGATCCGCGGCACCAGATCAGGTCGTTCAAGGTAATAGGTAACGTAATAGACCAAACACTTATTGGTCATAGTGAAGGCGAGGCTGGAGACGATGATGCAGCCGAAAATCCGCACCAGGGGGCCGTTTGCCGCTGCCATGCGAAGAGTGTCGCGGAAATCCTCAACACTCGACGCGACGGAAAAGCCGCGCGGATTAGCCTCGCGCAAGGCTTCGGGTTCGGAAGTGGTGGCGAAGGTCAGCCAGAAGAACGGCAGGCTGATGAGTCCGGTAACCCCAGCGGCGAGCACATAGGTGGTCGCCTGCGTCTCCTCACCCAGCGATTGCACCAGCTGCGGCATCACGAAGGTGACGAAGGCTCCGCCCGAGAAGGCAAAGAACATCCGCCAGCCAGCCATGCTCGACCGTTCATCGGCGTCCTGCGAGATGCGCGCAGACAGCGAACTGTAGGGGATCGATACCAACGAATAGGCTGTGCGCAGGAAAATCTGGCTGAGCAGCGCATAAAGAAACAACCCACCCTGTTCCCACTCCGGCGTCAGGAATGCGAGGATGAAGGAGGCGACCAGCACCGGCGAGGCGAAGATCAGGTAAGGGCGATAGGAACCCCAGCGGCTGCGGGTGCGGTCTGCCAGAGAGCCGATAATGGTGTCGGCAAACCCGTCCCAAAGGCTGGCGATCAGGAACACGGTGCCTGCCAGCGCGGCGTCCAAGCCCAGCACATCGGTGTAAAACGGCAGCAACAGCAGATTGAGCGTCTGCCAGAAGATGTTGAAGCCGAAATCCCCTGCCGCCCAGCCGATCATTCCTTTTCGGGCAAGCGGACGAATCTCGCTCATGCCGCCCCCCACAACTGGCGCAGCGCCCAGGCGGCCATCTTGGGCTCGCGGGTACGGGTGAATACGCCTTTCAGATTGTGGACGACCCGGCGGCCATGTTGCGCAGTGCGGAAATCGGCAAAGTTCCAGACATGGCCGCCCGCCACCGCAGGATGGCGTTCAATCTCCGCCCAATAGGCCTCGATAAATCGCGCCTGATATTCCTCGGTGAACATCTGATCATATGTCGCGTGTTGTCCGGCCAACGCATCGGCCCCGAACTCCAGCAGCACGATTGGCTTGCCGTGCGCTGCAATCGTGTCGAAATCGGCCCGCAATCGGGCCGTCGCGCGGCCGAGCTGGCCTGGCTCGCTATACCACCCGTGATAGCGGTTGATGCCCAGAAAATCGGACTCGAAAAAGGCCGGGTCGTCATTGCCAGCATAGCCGACATTGGCGTGGGTCATCAGCCGGGTGGGATCAATCGCGCGCGCGTGGGCGAAAATTTCAGCCCAGTACGGGGCCGATTTCTCCCGGTATTCGGGTTCAGCCAGATATCCGGGCTCGTTCGCCAGTGACCATGCGATCACACAGGTACGACTTGCGTCGCGCGCAATGAGCTCACTCGCCGCGCGCTTGTGATTGGCGAGCGTATCGGCGTTGGTGCGGCGGAAATCGAGGTTGATCGAAAACACCTCATCGATCACCAGCACGCCAAATTGGTCGGCGAGGTCGAGGAATTCCTCGCTGTAGGGGTAGTGCGACGTGCGCACCGAATTGGCTCCGATCCACTTGAGCAGATGGAAGTCCTTGACCAGCTGCGGCAGATTGAGCCCGCGCCCGTGCAGCGGGCTTTCCTCGTGCTTGCCGAAGCCCTTGAGCACAATCGGCTCGCCGTTAAGCAGCAAACGGGTGCCCGCGACTGTGAAGGTTCTGAGGCCGATCTGCTGGCTGGCGGCGTCGATTTGCAGGCCGTCAGCGTCCAGAACGTCGATATCGAGCCGGTAGAGATGCGGGTCGTTTGGGCTCCACAGCCGGGGCGCGGGCGGTTCAAGCCGCAGTTTGGCGCGGCCATCGGTCGGGGTCGAGAGTGCAATCGTCTCGCCCGCGTCGTCAGTGAGGCACGCGCGGATCGCTGACCCCGCGCTCGCCTCCACCGCCAGTGTCACACCGGTCAGATCGCTGGTCGCCCGCCAGCCCGTGAGGCCCTGTGCAGGCCGCTCGACAAGCAGCACGGGGCGGTTAATCCCACCGTACGGGAAGAAATCGAAGCGTACCGGCGGCAGATATTCATCGCGCGGTCGGCGCTCTTCGGCATAAGTGGCCTGCGTGATGCCCTGCGTCGCCTGGTCTGCATGAAGCTGCGCATCGACCCGCACCACCAGGCGCGCGCGTCTGCCGGTCGCCAATTCCTCCGGGACAAGCACCTCGACCGGCAGCATCGGCGCGCTGCTGGTCCCCAGGTGATGCCCGTCCAGCCACACCTCGCCATAGAAATCGACCGAGCCGAAATGCAGCGCCAATTGGCGCCCCGCAGCAGTGGCCGGGAGAAAAATCTCGGATTGCAGCCAGCCCGCGCCGCAGAAGTTCATGTATCCTGCCTCGGCCAGCTGCTCGTTCCAGCTTCCCGGCACGGCAATGGCATGGGCGCGATCGGAGGGGATGCAGAACGACCAATCAGCTGAACCGCTCTCATCGAAAGCGATGCGCCACACCCCAGAGAGATCGGCGAACTGGCGGCAGGCGTTGCGTTGCGGACGGATCATTGCGGCATGGCCTCTGGCGGGATGATGGCGCCCGGGTGCATCACAACCTCGCCCGCCAGCCGGTGACCGGCGCGGACGGCCGCCTCGGGCTCGGCGCCGGAAAGCAGCGCGCTGAGGAAAGCGGCGTTGAACGAATCGCCCGCGCCGGTAGTGTCGCGCGGAGCCTTGCGAACCGGGCAAGGGATCAGCTGCGGAGGCGCGCCGGCTTGCGACAATAGCGCGCCCTCTTCGCCCAGCTTCACTACAACCAGCCTTGCACCGGCCTTGTGCCAACGCTCAAGGCTTTGATGCGGTTCGGTATCACCATAAAGCGCGGCTTCATCCTCGAACGTCGGCAGGACTATCGAGCACAGCGGCGCGATTGCAGCAAAGGCAGCCCGGGCTTCGGCGGCGTCTGACCAACCGCGCGCACGATAATTGCCATCGAATACAACGTCACCGCCCACCGCCAAAACGGAGCGCCCGAGGCAATTGACCTGAGCGCGTCCGACCGGGTCGAACAGCGATAGGGTTATGCCCGAAAGGTAAAGCATCCGCGTGCGCGCTGCTTCAGCGAGGGCAAGGGTAATATCAGGCAGGGCAAACAGATCGCGAACGGCTGACTGGTCGCGCCAATAGGTGAAGCTGCGTTCGCCGTGGGCATCGGTGCGGATTGCGTACAACCCCGGCACGCGGGTGAGGTGGGTTAGCACCAGATTGCAATCGACACCTTGCGCTGTCAGGAAGGCGATCATTTCCGCGCTAAATGGATCGGCCCCAACTGCGCTGAGATAGCCCACCGTCGCTCCCCTGCGCGCGGCATAGATCGCGACATTGGCCGTATCGCCGGCAAAAGCCAGCCGCCACTCATCCGCGCTGGACGCGCGGGCAAGCTCGATCATACATTCGCCAAAGCAGATCAGGCCGCGCGGACCATCGTGTAGGGCCACGTCGTCACCAGTTCCACATCGTGCCGTCTTCGAGCCGCGCGACGGGGAGCTGCATCGGCTTGTAGGGGTATTTGGCCGCCAGTTCCTCGTCGATAGTGACCCCGTGGCCTGGGCTTTCGCCAACGATCATATACCCTTCCTCGAACCGGTAATCATGCGGAAACACCGCGTCGGTTTCGGGCGTGTGGCGCATGTATTCCTGAATGCCGAAATTAGGCACCCAGCTGTCGAAATGGAGCGCGGTGCCCATCGTTACCGGCGAAAGGTCGGTCGCCCCGTGGCAACCGGTGCGCACCTGATAAAGCGCGGCGAGATCGGCGATGCGGCGCAGATGCGTCACCCCGCCCGCGCCGACGATGGTGGTGCGGATATAGTCGATCAGCTGGTTCTGGATCAGGTCCTTGCAGTCCCAGATGGTGTTGAACACCTCCCCCACGGCCAGCGGCGTGGTGGTGTGCTGGCGCACGAGCTTGAACGCCTCCTGGTTTTCGGCCGGGGTGCAATCCTCCAGCCAGAACAGTTGGTAAGGCTCCAGCAGCTTGCCAAGCTGTGCGGCTTCCTGCGGGGTGTAGCGGTGATGGCCATCGTGCAGTAAGTGGTGATCGAAGCCATATGTGTCGCGCAGCTTTTCAAACAGCTTCGGAACCGTGTTCAGCGCCTTGCGCGTGTCCCATCCGGTAACCGATGGCAGGGCCGCATCCGCCGGTTCATAAAACAGATCGCCCCTGCCCACGCCGTATGCATCCTTGACGCCGGGAATGCCGGTCTGGGCGCGGATCGCCTTGTATCCCATCGCGATATACTGGCCGACCGCCTCGACCGTCTTATCAATATCCGCGCCATTGGCATGGCCGTAGACCATGATCCGGTCCCGGCTCTTGCCGCCTAGCAGATCGAAGAGCGGCATACCTGCTGCCTTCGCCTTGATGTCCCAAAGCGCCACATCGACTGCGGCAATCGCACGCATCGTCACCGGCCCGCGCCGCCAGTATGCGCCGCGATAATTAAACTGCCAGATGTCCTCGATCCGCCGGGCGTCCTTGCCGATCAGCGCTGGGCAGACATGGTCCTGAAGGTAGGCGACAACCGCCATCTCACGCCCGTTGAGGGTCGCATCGCCAATCCCGGTCAGGCCGCCTTCAACCTCGATCTTGAGCGTGACAAAATTGCGTCCCGGACAGGTCACGATGACACGCGCGGACTTGATTTGCATGGACGACAGACCCTCTCCGTTTCCTTTAAAGACCCCTGTCCTAGTCGGCGAGACTTATTGGTCTGTCAAGAACCGAAAAGTGACCTTACCAATCGCGTTGACAGATACCTGCTTGATGCCTAGCCTCGCAGCATATTTCTGGCGCTTTGAGAGACGAGATTTGAGCAAACCCTTGCATTTGTCCGCTGATCGGCTGTTCTCCCCGGAGGTGAGGCAAAGGGAGATCGCGCGTGAGCTTTACGCCCACGTATCGGCCTTGCCGATTATTAGTCCGCATGGCCACACCGATCCGGCCTGGTTTGCTCTGAACGAACCTTTTGCGAACCCGGCGGCGCTATTTGTCGAGCCTGATCACTACGTCTACCGTATGCTCTATTCACTGGGCATCGCACTTGAGCGGCTCGGCATTCCGAATGTGGACGGCACCCGTCCCGATGCAGACCCACGCGATGTCTGGCGGCTGTTCGCAAGCAATTTCCACCTGTTCCGCGGCACGCCATCACAGACTTGGCTGAATTGGGTGTTCACGCAAGTGTTCGGGATGGATGTGCGGCTCGATGCCGATACCGCCGATTTGTACTATAATTCAATCGATGCAGCGCTGAAGACCGCGCCATTTCGACCGCGCGCGCTGTTTGATCGCTACAACATCGAAGTGATCGCCACCACCGAAGGTGCGCTTGACGATCTCACGCACCACAAAACCATCATGGCTGCCAATGGAAGCGGGGAATGGGCCGGGCGAGTTGTGACCGCCTATCGCCCCGATGGCGTGATCGATCCCGAATTTGAAGGGTTTGCCGACAATCTCGCCGCGCTTGCTGATCTGACCGGTGAGGACACGCTGAGCTGGCAAGGATACCTTTCGGCCCATCGTCAGCGGCGCGCCCATTTCGCATCCCACGGCGCGACTTCGACCGATCACGGCCATGTCACGGCAGCAACTGCGAACCTGACGGCAGCCGATAGTGAGTCCCTGTTCAGACGGGTCACGCACGGTCCTGCAAGTGCTGAGGACGCCGAGCTGTTCCGGGCGCAGATGCTCACCGAAATGGCGAAGATGAGCCTGGATGACGGGTTGGTGATGCAAATCCACCCCGGCTCGTTCCGCAACCACAATCAACGCATTTTCGAAGCCTATGGCCGCGACAAGGGCGCTGATATCCCGACCCGAACTGATTACGTGCGCGCGTTGAAGCCGCTGCTCGATGTGGTTGGCAATGATCCTTCGCTCACCATCATCCTCTTCACGCTGGATGAAAGCGTCTACGCGCGCGAACTGGCGCCGCTGGCGGGCCATTACCCGTCCCTGAAGCTCGGCCCGAGCTGGTGGTTCCACGATAGCCCGGAAGGCATGCGCCGGTTCCGACAAATGACCACCGAGACGGCCGGGTTCTACAATACGGTCGGGTTCAACGATGATACCCGCGCGTTCCTGTCGATCCCGGCCCGGCATGATGTCGCGCGGCGGATGGATTGCAATTGGCTGGCTGAAATGGTGGCGGATCACCGCCTCGAAATGGACGAGGCCGCCGAACTCGCGGTCGATCTGGCGTATAACCTTGCCAAGAAGGCCTACAGGCTATGAGGCTTACGCCGGACACCGTGTCGCTGCTGCCCGCATCGGTGCAGCGTCCGCAATACCGCCGGGAAGATTGCGGCACAGGAATTGTGCATCTCGGGATCGGCGCATTTCACCGCGCGCATCAGGCGGTCTACGTCGATGACGCGCTGGGCAAGTTCGGCGGCGACTGGCGGATTGTCGGAGTGTCGCTGCGGTCAAGCGCCGTGCGAGAGCAACTGGCTCCGCAGGATGGCCTTTACACGATTGTCGTTCGCGATGGCGATCACACGAACGAACGCCTGATCGGGGCCGTCGCACGCGTGCTGGTTGCAAGCGAAGATTTGTCTGCCGTCATCAGCGCGCTCGCCGATCCCGCCACGCACATCGTCACCCTGACTGTAACCGAAAAAGGCTATTGCCTTGATCCTGCAACCGGCAAACTCGACTTTGCAAACCCGCAGATCGTCAACGATCTGAAACATATTGATTGCCCGCAATCGGCGATCGGTTTCCTTGCTGCAGGATGCGCCGAGCGGATGGGCGCTGGGCGGCCCGGCCTGACCATCATGAGCTGTGATAACCTGCCAGGTAACGGTCAGCTCCTGAAGCGCGCTGTAATGGCCTTTGCCGAGCGGCTTGCGCCGCCACTGGCGATATGGATTGCCAGCCAATGCCGGTTTCCGGCGACCATGATCGACCGGATCGTGCCTGCCACCACCAATGATGACCGGACCTTGCTGGAAAAGCGGATCGGTCTGCATGATGCCGCAATGGTGAAGGCCGAACCCTTCAGCCAATGGGTGATCGAGGATGACTTCGCCGGGCAACGGCCCGCGTTTGAGCAGGTGGGCGCGCAATTGGTTGCTGACGTGACGCCGTTCGAACTGGCAAAGCTGCGCATGCTCAACGGAAGCCATTCAACTTTGGCTTATCTGGGCCTCGCGCAGGGCCACGCGTTTGTGCATCAGGCCATCGCTGACCCGCAGATATCGTCTGTAATTGACCGATTGATGAAGGAGGCGGCGGCGACCCTTCCGGTCGTGCCCGGCCTTGATCCTGCCGCCTATGCCGCTGCGTTGAGGGCGCGCTTCGGTAATTCCGCGCTTCAGCATCGGCTTGCGCAGATCGCGATGGACGGCAGTCAAAAACTGCCGCAGCGTCTGCTGGGTACGATCCGCGATCGGTATGCCGCAGGCAGCAGCGCGGCTGCCGCCATCACTGGTGTACGGGCATGGATCGATCACTTCGCCAGCAACTTCGTTGACGATCCGATGGCGGAGCGATTGCGTCAGATCGGGCGGCTGCCCCGGGACGAGCGCATCAGCGCCGCTCTCGAGTTGCGCGAAGTTTTTGGCGATCTGGGCAATGAGGCCTGGTTTGCCGAGGCTCTCAATGCCGAGCAGGTGGTCTGATGAACGCACGCAGCCAGATTGCGGCGGAGCGTCCGTGGATGGCAGCGCACGAACGCGACAATGTCGGAATTGCCCTCGTCGACCTGCCGGCAGGTTTCCAAGCTGGCCCGGTTCAGCTGACGCAGGCGATCCCAGCGGGGCACAAATTTGCATTGAAGACGGTGGCGCGAGGGGAGGCGATCACAAAGCTCGGCTTTCCCATCGGTGCCGCGCTTCAGCCGATCGCCGCGGGCGAGCACGTCCACGATCATAACCTGGCTTTCGTGAAGACCGATCAGGCTGAGGGGGCGCCAAGCAATCTTGTCCGGCCCGAGCCGACCACTCGACATTTTCATGGCTTTGCGCGGCACGATGGCGGGGTCGGCACCCGCAATTACATCGGCGTGATCGCATCGGTGAATTGCTCGGTTACCGTTGTTCGCCGGATTGCAGACCATTTTAACAGCACCCTGCTTGCCCCTTATCCTGCGGTCGATGGTGTTGTCGCGTTTGCCCACAACTCGGGCTGCGGCATTGCGAAAAGCGGCGATGGCATAGCCTATTTGCGGCGCACGATTGCAGGCTATGCCCGCAACCCCAATTTCGGCGGGGTGCTGATCGTCGGCCTGGGGTGCGAGGTCAACCAGATTGCCGCGCTGCTCGATGCCGAAGGCCTATCGACCAGTGGACGGTTGCGCACCCTGACGATCCAGGAGAGCGGCGGCACGCGCCTCGCGATCGAAGCGGGAATCGCCGCAGTCGGGGAGTTGGTCGCGCTGGCCACCCAAGATGTGCGATCATTATGTCCCGCCAGCGCGTTGACGCTCGGCCTGCAATGTGGAGCCTCAGACGGCTATTCAGCTCTTACCGCGAACCCGGGTCTGGGCCGGGCGGCTGATTTGCTGGTTGGTGCAGGCGGCGCAGTAATTCTGTCGGAAACTCCGGAAATCTATGGCGCAGAACACCTCTTGCTAGCACGCGCGGCTGAGCCCGATATCGCCGCCCGGCTCAAGGCGCGGCTGCAATGGTGGGAAGAATACGCGGCCGGCAATGGCGCTGATCTCGATAACAATCCAAGTCCCGGCAACCGCGCGGGCGGGATCACCACCATCCTTGAAAAATCATTGGGCGCGGTCGCGAAATCAGGCACAAGCCCGCTGCGCGATGTGCTGTCCTATGCCGAACGCGTCCGCACGCCCGGCTTCAGCTTCATGGATACGCCGGGTTATGATCCGTGCTCGGCCACGGGACAGATTGCTGGCGGTGCCAACCTCATCGCTTTCACAACGGGCCGCGGCTCGGTGTTCGGATCAAAGCCGACCCCGACAATCAAGCTGGCTTCCAACAGCGCGCTGGCCCGCCAGATGCCCGAAGACATCGATCTCGACTGCGGCGGCATGCTTACCGGCGAAGCCACGCTTGATGAGATGGGGCACATGATCCTTGAGCGCCTGATTGAGATAGCCGGCGGGCGGAAGACTGCTTCGGAAGAGGCGGGCTTCGGTGATCATGAATTTGTGCCGTGGGTTCCTGGCGCAATGTTCTGAACCGGCGATGCCGAGGGAGTTGAGTATGAAGTTGGCATTCCGCGCAGCGGCATTCGCTACCTTGGTCGCAGCCAGCCCGATCGTCGCCGCCGATTCGGCTGAACCCGCTGTACAACCGGCCGCTGCCAATGCGATGGTTCCACAGGCCGCAATTCGCCGCGCCCTGATCGAAACCGCTGATGCCATCGACACTATGCTGCTCGATGAACACGGCCGGGCCAAGGGCGATTATTACTGGCGCGAAGGCCGGTGGTCGCCTTACGAGGTTGCCTGGCACACCGGGCAAGCGATTGAGGCATTGCTGGCCGCCCACGCCGTGACAGGTGATCCGCGCTATCTCGCCCGCGCGCGGCAGGCTGGGGATTACTGGGTCTCTCTCGAACTGAAGGACGGCCCCTTTAAGGGCATGATCAATGCTGCGCATGGGGACCGGCTTGGCGAACTGATCAACTTCACCACGGTCGGCAATGGCACGCCCGGGCTGTTCTGCCTGTCGAAAGTCACCGGCGATCCAAAATACGCAGATGTTGCCAGCTCGGCGATCATCTGGCTGGCCCGCAATATGCAGGTTCCGGAGCATCCGGGCCTATACTACAACATCCTCGATCCTGCGACCGGGACAATCTGGACCGACAAGTCGCCGCATCACGATACCGATACGCCATCGGTAACACAGGTCGCCCGGCCCAATATCGAAGGCTCGCCATTCCTTGATGCGTGTCTGCACACGGGCGAACAATGGCTGTGCGATGCGCATTTCGATTTGGCGACCCGCACGGCGCAGCGCCAGTCTGCGAATGGCATGTGGATGGAGTTTGAACCCAACGATCCGGTAAGCGGCGTCATTCATCCGCGCTTCAACAGCTGGAATGCTGAAGCCCTGCTGCGCAGCTGGAAGGCAAAGCCCAATGACCTGTGGTTCCAGGCCGCGCTGAAGACCGCGCGTGCCTCAATCGCCATGATAGGCAGGGATGGCAGCTTCGATTATGACCGGCGCGGCGAGACAACCAGCGGCGTGTCGCCGACCGGCTCGGCTTCGGCCTTTGCCGGCCTGCTGTGGCTTGAATTGCGGCGAGCTGGATATGCCGAATTCGATGCAGAAATTCACCGCGTTGCCGGGTGGCTTGTCTCCAACCGTTACCCCGCTGATCATCCCGATCCCAACCTGCGCGGACTTGTCGTGGAGCGGCGCATCAAGCGCGATGCCGTGATCCAGCGCGATCTCGGTAACTTCTTCGCGGCGCGCTTCTTTGAAAGCTATCTGGAGCAATTCGGACAGTGATCAGCACCACTCGCCGCAATCTTCTCGCCAGCGCCGCTGCTGGCACCGCTTCGCTCTCGCTGCCACGAATGGCGCGGGCCGATGTCCCGCGCACCCCGGTCGCTGATCAGCTTCGTCCGCTATCGCAATTGCATTCGCGCACCAAAACCTCGCTCGATGGAGAATGGCGCTTCATCATCGATCCTTTCGATGCGGCCAAGCGCGGCAATAATCAGCGCCGCACTTTCTGGCAGAACCTGACCCCGCCGCCCACCGGACCGCTGGTCGAATATGACTGGGCCGCGTCCCCGGTGATCGACCTGCCGCGCGACTGGAACAGCCATGCGCCCGAATTACAATGGTACGATGGTCCGGTCTATTTCCGCCGCACCTTCACCCACCAACCGCAAGCCACCACCCGTTTCAACCTCGCTTTTGAGGGCGCCAACTACCACAGCACCGTCTGGGTCAACCGGCAGATGGTGGGGGAGCACGAAGGCGGGTTCACACCCTTCGCAATCGATGTGACCGACGTGTTGGTGGCTGGCGAGAACCAAGTCACGGTCTGCGTCGACAGCCGCCATCACGCAGGCGCAGTGCCCACTGCCTATACGGACTGGCAGAATTATGGCGGGATCACCCGTTCCGTCTGGCTCGTCGAAACCGCCCCGCAGCGGATCGAGGACTGGTTTGTCCGGCTAGATGGCGATCAGCTGGTCATCGATGTCTGGCTTGCAGGCGAAGGGATTGACGGTCAGCCGGTCGCGATCAGCCTCGGTGGGCAGCGGCTCAAAGGTCGGACCGATACTGCGGGGCACCTGCGCATCACCCGGCCCAACCGGCTTGCGCTGTGGCACCCGGATAGCCCGGCACTGCACGATTTCAGCATCATGGCGCTGGGTCAGACTGTCACCGATCGCATCGGACTGCGAAGCATCAGGGCAGTCGGCCGGAGCCTGCAATTCAACAACGAGCCGCTGTTCCTGCGCGGCATTTCGCTGCACGAAGAGCCCATTGCCCCGGTTGGCACGCGCCGGATGACCGCCGCCGATGCGCGCAGGTTGCTGGAAGAAGCCAAGCACCTCGGCTGCAATTTCGTGCGGCTCGCGCATTATCCGCATGGGGAAGAAACCCTGCGTCTGGCTGATGAGCTGGGCCTGATCGTCTGGGCCGAAATCCCGGTTTACTGGGAGGACATTCACTACGACAGTGCCGAGACGCTGGGCCTGGCACGGCAGATGATGGCCGATATGGTCCGCCGCGACCGCAATCGCTGTGCGATTGGGATGTGGTCGGTTGCCAATGAGACTCCCATCACCGATGCACGCACCCGGTTCCTGCGCACCATCATTGCCGATACGCGCGCGCTTGATCCGACCCGGCTGCTCACGGCCGCGCTCAACAAGAATGTCGACGTCGGCGGCGCAGCCGAGGGCACCAGCGTGTTCCGCGTGACCGATCCCTTGGGCGAAGATCTCGATCTGCTCGCAGTCAACCAGTATGAGGCATGGTACTCAAACCGCTCACCCGATCAGATCGCCGATATTCGGTTCGAAAGCGATTACGACAAGCCACTGATCTTTTCGGAGTTCGGCGCCGATGCCCTCGCCGGTCATCACGGTCCGCGCGAACACCTGTGGACCGAAGAATATCAGGCCTGGCTGTATCAGGAGAACCTGCGCCTGATCGAGCGAACGACGGGGTGTGTCGGGCTATCGCCGTGGGTGCTCAAGGATTTCCGCTCGCCCCGGCGCTGGCACGGCAAATATCAGCAATTCTGGAACCGCAAGGGCCTGATCAGCGAAACCGGACAGCGCAAGCAGGCCTTCCATGTCCTGCAGCGATATTACTTGTCCAAGGCTGGCGGCCAGGTCAGGAAATCCTAAAGCCTGCCTCCTTCGCGCTGCGCTGTGGCCGTCCGTTCGTTTTGCATGGGTCTTCAATCGGACGTGGCGAAGCACCGCAAGGTTGTGTGCCTCGACGGGCTCTCCGCCAAAGTGAAACAGATGCCACTCCGTATCCTTGGGCGCGGGGACAAGCCGTGACCCGACGCTGATCAAGGCACTTCAGCCGAGACGGTTGGGAAATTAGGGGCAGTCGGCCGAAGCCGTGCAGTAAAGGGCGGCCGGCGCCGAAGAGAACTCAGACCGGGAGGTCGTATGAGTTCTCTTGTCGCATCACGAAAATTGGTCATGCCAAAAAATCACACCTTTCTTTATATCTGCAATCGGGATGAGCAGATACATCTTCCGCTTAAATTTTTCGATGTAAACCAGAGTTTTGACTATAGAGCGCCCCGCCGATTGACCCCGATCATGGTCCTTAAACAGAATGTTGCAAAAGTGCCGCAGTGACAGAAAATATTGCATTGGACCGGCCAATCGAGTTTTTCCGTAGACAGCCTGAAAACGAAAGTGCAAAAAATTCGCAACGTTTTGGCTTGACCAAAATTAACAGGGAGAATCTGAAATGGCCGTTCAACTTCCGCCGAGCGCAAAGCGCCGTATTGGTCTGGCAGCTTGTGGCTCCGTGCTTGCCCTGACAGCATCAATGGCATCCGCGCAAGCGCCGCAGTCCAGCGAGCCGGTGGAGGCATCGGCGCAACCCACCCCGGAGGAAGGCGAAATTCTCGTTACCGGTCAACGGGCGGCGCTCGAATCGGCTCTTGCGCAGGAACGTAACACCGACACTTTCACCTCGATCGTGACAGCCGACGATATTGGCCAGTTTGGCGACCCGACGGTGGCGGAATCTCTACAGCGCATTCCGGGCGTTTCAATCAATCGCGCAGGCGGCGAGGGCCAACAGGTCTCCATTCGTGGTCTTCCCACCCAATTCGCGACCGTGACCGTTGACGGGGCGCGGCTTGGGTCGTCGGATTCGAGCATCAACTCGACCAATCTGGATTTCTTCTCGGCTGACAACCTGTCCAGCATCGAAGTCATTAAGGTGCTGATCCCAGAATACGAGGCAGATAACATCGCCGGTCAGGTCAATCTGAAGACAATCTCGGCCTTCGCGCGCGGCAAGAATACGTTCGGCGGTCGCGTGGAGCTGGGCTATCAGGAGAAGGCCGAGAGCTATAATCCTGAAGCATCGCTAGAATTTACGCGCCTGTTCGATGCGGGCGAGAGCAGGTTCGGGATTGCCGCATCAGCCAGCTATCAGCACCGCCGCGTGATCACTGACCGGGCACAGGTCGATGATGGCCTGAATTTCTTCCTGCTCAACAATCGGAATGGCACGCTCGGATACATCAACAACGGCAACGCCGATGATTGCGAAGATGGCGATCTGGTTCTTGAATGCTATCTGATCCCGGCCGAAATGGACTTCCGCTCCGAGGATGAAGAGCGTGATCGGTACTCCTTCGCCGGACAACTCGAATGGGAGCTTGGCGATCACAAGCTTGCGCTGCGCGGCACCTATTCGCGCACCGATCAGGAAGATTTTTTAAGCCGGACGACCTTCTCGTTTAATCGCAGCGACGGGCGTCCGGGGCGCGAGGTCATCGCCTTCGGCGTTGAGGAAGACGGCGAGATTTTCGGCACGCTCGAAGATGCGCGCTCGGAACGGCGTCTACGTCCGGGTGAAGAGCGCGAAGAGGTCTACACCATTGGCATCGAAGGCTCGAGCGGGTTTGGCGACGGGGCTTGGAACCTGCGCTACGGGGCAGACTTCTCCAGCAACCAGCGCAGCCAGCAACGCGTAGAGGGGCGCTTCCGTTCGGACAACATCCGGCTCGATTTCTCCAATCTCGGCCGTAACGGTGCCGATATCGTTCTTGGCAGAGAAATCGTATTGGCAGGATCGGGCGATCCTGATCCGACCACGCCCGAAGGGTTCCCGCTCCTGCAGGAAACCATCAACGGCCAGAACTTTGGTCTGCCCAACGAAACCTTCGTCGATTCATCGGACGAATTCCAAGCTTACTATGCCGATCTTGAACGCAAATTTTCGTTATTTGGCCGCGATGCCGCGATCAAGGTTGGTGGCCGCGCGCGCCTGCGCGAGCGGGCGTTCGATAGCGAGCGGGTTGAATACCTCACAGACTTCGACCTTTCGCTGGCTGATTTCAATCCCACGCCCAACCAGAACCGATCCGACCTGTTCATTCCATTTGGGGTGGACCGCGGCGTCGCGCTGGAAACGATCAACGGCCTGATTGCCGATGGGCGCGTAGCGACTGTCGCCGAACGCGGCACGTTCCTAGCGATAAACAATCTTCGAGATGACTTTACCGCCAGCGAGGACGTTCTTGCCGGTTACTTTCAGCTGACCTTCAAGCCGCTTGAGCGGCTTGAAGTGATCACCGGCGTCCGCGTCGAGAATACCGATTACCGTACCAATGGTTCGCTGGTGCGCACCTTGAATTTCAGCGACACAGTGACCCAAACCCTGCAGCAGGCGCTGATCAATGGCGGCGTCAGCCAGACGGAAATTGCGGCATTCCTCGATCCGCGCGAAGCCACCGCGCAAATCGAGCCGATTACTGGAGGCAACCAGTACACCGACTTTTTCCCCAGCATCAACCTGCGCTGGGACGCGACCGACAAGCTGCTGGTTCGCGCTTCAGTCACGACCGGCATCAAGCGCCCGGAATTTGGCGAGGCAGCGGCCATTCAGCAATTCCAGACCACCGAATTGCTCGACGACAATGTGCTGTGCAACATCCTAACCGGAACCCCGCAGGGTCAGGGCGAATGCCCCGCAAACCTTGCGACATTTACCGGTTCGCTGGCCAGCATTCAGGCGGCTCAAAATGCCCTCGCCGCTGCACAAGCAGCAGATCAGGCCATCACCGGTCGTCCGTCTTTCGAGACCCGCAGCCCTGGCAATGCCCCTAGCCTCAATCCAAGCCTGAATGCTCTGACTTCGGTCAACTACGACGTGTCGCTGCAATGGTATCCGAACCGGCACACACAGCTGACCGCAGCGCTGTTCTACAAGTCGATCGACAATTTCATCGTGCCCATCACCCTTGCAGGACAGGACGTCACGCGGATCGGCTTCGACGTGGACGACGGCACACAAAACAGCCTCGGCGTGCAGGCGATTTCGACGTTCGCCAATGGCGACACTGCGGAGATTTTCGGACTCGAGCTGGGATATTATCAAGCCTACACCTTCCTTCCCGGCATCCTCTCAGGGCTGTTCACTCAGGCGAACGTTACCTTTGCGGACAGCTCGGCTGATACGGTTCTGGTGGATCGCAGTTTCCGTTTTCCCGACCAGGCCGACGTTATCGGCAATGCTGCGATCGGTTGGGAATATGCCGGATTTTCGATCCGCGGGGCGATCGCCTACCAAGGGGAGCGCCTGCGCGCGATCAATACAGCTGAACTGGTCGACGCCAGCGATCCCGGGGGTGACGTGCTCGAACAAGACCGCACCCAATTCGACATTAACGTGCGCTACGACATAACCGACCGCCTGCAACTTTACTTCGACGCTCAGAACATTACCGGAGCCGGAGACAACCGCTTTTTCCGCGGAAGCGCGAGCGCGTTAAATCAAGGCACGTTCTTCGATCGGCAGGATTACGGCGCAACCTATCAGGTTGGTCTGCGCGGCCGGTTCTGACCGCCGTCTCATCTTCTCCCCTGCCCCGCGAGATCGAAGTCTCGCGGGGTGTTTTTTGGGGAATGAGCTGTCTTTAACTGATTGGGTCCCAATGAGAAGGCGTCCACAGATCCAGGTTCTTTTCGCTTAAAACTGCTAGCCGGGGTACTTA
>DAIQNP010000025.1:0-17104 GCA_036788335.1 Erythrobacter sp. | reverse complement strand
TAGACCTCCGGATGCCCGAACAGCCAGAACAGGTGTTGCCACAACAGCGGATCGCCGCCGCGCGCGGGATCGAAGAACGGCACGCCGAAGGCGCG
This sequence comes from Erythrobacter sp., assembly GCA_036788335.1. Classification (GTDB taxonomy): domain Bacteria; phylum Pseudomonadota; class Alphaproteobacteria; order Sphingomonadales; family Sphingomonadaceae; genus Erythrobacter. Next base: position 17,009 of record DAIQNP010000025.1, on the reverse strand, counting down.
CTCCAGCTCCAGCAGGATCGAGCCGAGGATCAATGGCGGAAAGCCCGCCAGCATCATCGCCGCCGTGACCCACAGATACCACGCCAGCAGCGGCATCTTCATCAGCGACATGCCAGGCGAGCGAACCTTGAGCACGGTCACCATGATCTCGACCGCGGCGCACACCGCCGACACCTCGACCACGGTGATCCCGACCAGCCAGACATCCGAATTGATGCCGGGCGAATAGGGCTGGGACGACAGCGGCGTGTACATGAACCACCCGCTGTCCGGCGCGACCCCGGCCAGCAGCGCGCCGAGCAGGGTCAGCCCGCCCAGCAGGTAACACCAGTATCCGAAGGCGGAGAGACGCGGAAAGGCAAGGTCGCGCGCGCCGAGCAGCTTGGGCAGCATGTAGAGCGCGAAGCCCTCGATCAGGGGGATCGCGAACAGGAACATCATCACCGTGCCATGCATGGTGAACACCTGCGCATAGACCTCGGCGTCGAGGAACTGCGTGTCCGGCCCGGCCAGTTGCGCACGGATCAGCATTGCCAGCACCCCGCCGACAAGGAAGAACGCGATCGCCGTCAGCATGAAGCGGATGCCGACCACGGTGTGGTTGGTGGCTGCCAGAAAGCCGAAAAAGCCCGGCGGCGGCGAATACAACGACTGCAATTCGTAATGCAGGTCGAGCGCGCGACCGGGCTGCGGGGAGTTTTCGTTCATGACAGGCCCAATGCGTCAAGCACGCGGTCCATCCCGCGCTCGATGATGCTGCCCGCAGGCGCAGGGCGCTGATCGAGCACCGGCAGCGGTCTTGCTGGTTCGTCATCGCGCAGCACCGCGTCGGCGGCAGCCAGCGCGGCAGGGTAATCCGCGGGCGCATGGGCGTGGACCACGAACTGCATATGCGCATGGCCCGGCCCGCAATATTCCGAGCACTGCCCGTAATAGACCCCCGGCCGGTCGGCGCGCAGCCGCAGGTGGTTGCGCCTGCCCGGCACCGCGTCCATCTTGCCGCCGAGGCGCGGCACCCAGAACGAATGGATGACATCGCCGCTGGTGATCGCGACCGTGAATTCGCGTCCCGCCGGAATGTGGAGCACATCGGCGGATCGCTCTCCGCCGGGATAGGCAAAGCGCCAGCCCCAGCGTTCGGCATGGACCCGGATCGCCTGGCGCTCGTCCTCGTCGCGGGCCAGCAATTGTTCGCCGCGCAGGAAGGCGAAACCCATCAGCACGCTCAGCGTCAGGGTCGGGAACACCAGCCCCCATCCCACCAGCACCCGGCGGGTCGAGAAGCGCCGTTCGCGTGTGGCGGTCGCAACCGCATAGATCGCGGTTCCCATGACGCCGGCAAGGATCGCGCCGGCGCTCCACAGCATGATCTGCCACAGGGTCTCCACCCGCGCGGCGGCGGGACCTGCGGGATCGAGCGCCGAAAGCTCGCCCGAACAGGCCGCAAGGAGGACGAGCGGGGCGACCATCGCGGCGGAGCGTGCCGGGTTCCTGCAACACAGCCGGTCGCACCGCGTTGAAGCTTCATGGCCCGTCTCGATGAAGCAAAGAACCTCGGCGTATCGTCCCGCATCGCGCTGGCCGGTCACCCGGTCCATGCAATGCTCGTGACCTTTCCGATTGCGCTGATCGTGGCGACTTTGGGTGCTGACATCTTCTGGTGGCTGCTGGCCGATCCGTTTTTCGCGCGGGTCGGGCTGTGGACCAGCGGGTGGGGCTTCGGCATGGGCGTGCTTTCGGGGGTCGCGGGCACGGTCGAACTGCTGGCCGGACCCAGCATCCGCCGCAATCCCGCCAGCTGGAGCCACGCGGTCGCCGCTATGACGCTGCTGGCGGTGATCGGGGCGAACTGGGGCTGGCGCCTGATCAACCCCGAAGCGATCCTGCCGTGGGGCCTGCTGCTGTCGGCAGGGGGCCTCGTGCTGGTGGGGATCGCGGGCTGGCAAGGGGGAAGGCTGGTGTTCGAACATGGCATCGGGATCATTGTCGAAAAGGAAGCTGGAGCCGAGGAAGAACCGGAACCTGACCTTCCTGACGTTGCAAAAAGCCCGGCTGGCTGAGCGCGGCAGGCAGGATGTTGTCGCCAAACGGCGGCTTTGCGAGCACCAGATACAGGATCCCCAGCGTCGCCGCGACAGTGGCCGCAACCATGAACCTGATCGGCCAGGTCGGCTGCTGCGCACCTTCTTCGGCAAGGTGGGTGAGCACATAGGCATAGCGGACATGCACCACGATCAGCGCCGCGACCACGGCCAGTTTGGCGAACATCCACGGATGCAGCGCATCGCCGACGAACAACAGCGCCGTGCCCGCCGCGACGGCGACGAAGGCTGCGGGCGAGACGATGCCCATATAGGCAAAGCGGCTCGCCATGCGGACGCGCGCGAAATCCTGCTGGTCGCGCACCGTGCTATGCCCGGCGAGCAGCGCTGCCAGATACAGCAGCCCCGACACCCAGATGGCGATCCCGATGATGTGGATGAACTTGAGCCACAGCATCGCCTAGGCTGCGAACCGGCGCTGGGCGTGGCGGGCCAACTGCGTGAGCGGCGGCCAGGCGGCGAGGATGGTCAGCGGCAGGCTGCCGACCCACATCAGCAACCCGGCCACTTGCTGATCCTCGAGCACCGCGATCCCGTAAGGCGCGGTGGTGAGATAATGCGGGGCGTAAAGCGCGGTGGGGGCCAGCGTCAGCAATGCGCCCAGCATCCCCATCTGCATCACCATCGCCGCAATCACGAAGAAGGCCGAGGTCGGGGAATTGGCATCCTGTGACAGCGCACGCCACAGCAGCGCCGCCGATCCGAGCAGGGCCATTTGACCGATCCAGTAGGCCGTATCGCTGGACAGGGCTAGCTCATAGGCAACGGGCAGGTGCCACAGCCAGAACACCGCGAGATGGCCCAGAAAGACCGGAACCAGCGGCAGGCGATCGAACCGCAGCGCTCCCGCGAGCAGCGGCGCCGCGCCGAAGACGATCACCAGATGGTGCACCGTCCGTGCCGAAAACAGCCCGGCACTCAGCGCGCACAAGGGGGAGACATAGGCGAACGCCAGCAGGCCGAGCCCGGCCTGCACCGCCAAGCCCTGCCGCCGCAGCGCCCAGCCCAGCAGCGCGAGGGCAACGAGCAGCGCCGGATCGAAGTTCCAGGCCGCAAGGATGCCGCCGGGCTCGGGCGCTGGGCCGCAATAGGGAATGGTGCCGGTCATGGCCCTCGTCGCGCTGCTTTGTCAGAGTGTGCAGGGAGCCTGCCTGCCCCGTCGCTTGCGCGCTCCAACATGGCTTAAGTTTTGCGCGGCTGCAGCGCGTCAGCGCTTCCTCAGCAGCAATCCGGCGGCCCCTGCGGCCAGCGCCATCCCCGCCACCGTGGCAAGCGGGTTGCTGCGCAGTGTGGTGTAAAGGCTGGTCTCGCGCATGTTTTGTTCGCCGTAGACCTCGCCTTCGCCGCCGCCCGTGTCGAACCCGCCATCGTCGGGGCGCTTGGGCCGGTCCTTGTCGATCGCGGTCTTGAAGAAGGAATAGGCGAACACCTGATCGGCGAGGTTGGGCATCAGCCGCGCAAACAGCGTCATCGCCCGCCCGGCACCGCCGACAATCATGTCGCGGGTCGGATGTTCGGCGGCGCGGCAGATGGCTTCGGCGACGATGTCGGGCGAATAGACCGGCGGCGGCACCTTGGTGCGCCCGTCCATTGTGTTGAGCGCATGTTCGCCGAAGGGCGTGTTGATCCCCGACGGCTGGATCAGCGTGACCGAGACCGGCGCCTTTTCGTGGATCAGTTCCAGCCTGAGCGAATCGATATACCCCTTCACCGCATATTTGCTGGCGGTGTAGGATGACAGCACCGGCGCGGGCATTTGCGACGAGATCGAGCCGGTGGTGATCAGCGCCCCCCACGCTGCTTGAGATGCGGCAGCGCCTCGGTCGCGCCGTAAACGACGCCCCAGTAATTGGTGTCGAACAATCGGTGGTGATCCTCGTCGCTCAGATCCTCGAGCTTGGCGTAGACCCCGACCCCGGCATTGCTGACCCAGGTATCGAACCCGCCGTGGCGTTCGATCACGGTCTGGACCGCGGCCTTGATCTCCTCGCGATGGCCGACATCGGCGCTGATCGTGTCACAGCGCCCGCCTTCTGCGCGGATCTTACTGGCGGCGTTATCGAGCCCGTCTTCGCTGCGGGCGATGATGACCACATTGGCTCCGCGCTGGGCCGCCATCCTGGCGGTGGCAAGGCCGATGCCGGACGATCCGCCGGTGATGACGATGGTCTGTTCTTCAAGCGGCTTCAGTTTCATGGACGCCTCCGTTGGGTGTCGAATGGGTTGGGAATGACGCTGCACGATCCCGCGCAGTCGCCGACTAAACTGGGCTATTGTCCGGGCCGGGGCGTGCCAGCGCCGCTGCGGTCGCCATCCGCGCTGTCGGGCTGCACCGGCAGGGGTTCGAGCCGCCACAACTCGCCGGGGCCGGAGCCCTTGGCATTGGTCAGCACCCAGATCGCGCCGTCGGGGCCCTGTTCGATTTCGCGAATGCGGGTGTTGAAGGGGATGAACTCGGTTCCCGTGACCTCGCCGCCGTCCAGTTCGACCCGCTCGATCCCGCCCGCCGACAAGGCGCCGAACAGGATGTTGCCGCGCCATGCCGGAAACAGGTCACCGCTGTAGAAGATCATGCCCGAGGGCGAACGGACCGGGCTCCAGTAATGCTCAGCGCCCGCAAATTCGGGATATTCATCGGGATCGGGAATGTCTGTACCGTCGTAGTTGAGGCCCTTGCTCACGACCGGCCAGCCGTAATTGGCTCCGCGTTCGATACGATTGAGTTCGTCGCCGCCGAGCGGTCCCATTTCCGCCACCCACAAGGCCCCGGTGGCAGGATCGATCGCGGCGGCCTCGATATTGCGGTGGCCCCATGACCAGATCGCGCCATCGTGATCGTCTTGCCCGACAAAGGGATTGTCGTCGGGGATCGACCCGTCGTCATTGAGCCGCACGATCGTGCCCAGCGTGTTCGACGGGTCTTGCGCCGGTGCGAACTGGAACCGTTCTCCCAGCGCGACGAACAGCTCGCCGTCAGGGGCAAAGGCGATGCGGTTGCCGAAATGCTTGTCGCCGCTGACGGGTTGCTGCCGCCAGATCACCTCGAAATCCGCGATCCTGTCGTCGACCAGCCGTCCGCGGCCCAGGGCAGTCCCGGCCGTGTCGCCCTCGCCGGCTTCGGCGAAGGTCAGGTAGATCATCTGGTTGCTGGCAAACTGCGGGTGGAGCGCGACATCCATCAATCCGCCCTGACCCTGCGCATAGACTTCCGGGGTGCCGGGGAGCGGTTCCGATACGGTCCCGTCTGCCGATATGATCACCAGATTGCCCGGCTTTTCGGTCACCAGCATCCGCCCGTCGGGCAGGAACGCCAGCGCCCACGGCGAATCCAGCCCCTCGGCCATCTTTCGGGCGGAGATCACCGCGTCGGGTGTCGCGACCGATTCCACCTCGTCGCTCGGCTGGGCCAGTGCGGGAGCGGCAGCGCCGGCCAGCGCGAGCGTGCTGGCAAGGACAGCGGCGGCGGCGGATGCGGAAGGGCGGGGGATCATGGGCGTCTCCTGTTGGCGCGCATTGCTGCGCGCTTGCTGGTGCCCCACGGCTGATCAATGGGATCGGCGCGGCGATGTTCCGGGCGCGGGCGCGACCTGCCCGACCATCGGCACGACTGAACGAAACCGCGTGCGAGCGTAGCGGCTAGCGGGCGATCCGGCCCGCGCCCGCAGCGCGGCGCTGCGCCAATTCGCGAGCATAGCCTTGCAGGTCGGGCACCTCGTCGAGTTCGTCGACGATTTCGAAGCCGAAGATGGTCTCCAGCACGTCTTCCAGCGTGACCAGGCCCAGGAAGGTGCCGAATTCGTCCATCACCGCGAGGATCTGGAGCTGCTCCGAAATCATCCTGCGGAACAGGCGGTCCACCGGAACTTCGTCGAGCACGCCGGGCAGGGCGCGCAGCAAGGCCTCGACCTCGCTCGCCGGACCGCCATCGGTCAGCTTGCCCAGCACCTCGTGCTTGATAACGAAACCGCGGATATTGTCGGACTGGCGATCGAACACCGGCACGCGGGTATAGGGAACGCCCCTGATCTTGCGGGCGAATTCATCCAGCGGGGTGTCCAGCGGCAGGCTGAACACGACGGTGCGCGGGGTCATGATGTCCGCGACCCTGATCGCATGGAGCTGCAACATGTTGCGCACGAACCGCACCTCGTCCTGCTGGAGCTGGCCCGATGCCTGACCGAGACTGGCGACCGCCATCAGTTCCTCGCGGTGGCGCGGCAGTTCGGCGGGCTTGCCCCGGGTGATCACGCGGGTGATCTGGCGCGAGGCCCAGACCAGCGGGGCCAATACCGTGATCATGATCGGCAGCAGCCAGGCGGTGAAGGGGGCGAGCCGCCCGGCATAGCGCGCGCCGAGCGTCTTGGGGATGATCTCGGTGACGATCAGCACCGCCAGTGTCAGCGCCGCGGCGAACACCGCCTCGCCGCCGGCGCCGTAGACCGCGGCATATTGCGCCCCGGCTCCCGCCGCGCCCATCGTATGGGCCACGGTGTTGAGCGTCAGGATCGCGGCGAGCGGGCGCTCGACATCATCCTTGAGATGCCGCAGCCGCACCGCCCAGCGCGCGCCCCGATCTTCGGCCGACCGGATGGTCGACGGCGTGATCGTCAGCAAGGATGCCTCCAGCAGCGAACACAGGAAGGATACCACCAGCGCCAGCGCGACGTAGAAAATGAGCAGAGCCATGAGAATGCCCATAGTTTATCCGGCCCGATGCTGTCACCAGTCACGGCATCGAAAAGGCAAGGTGCCGTTGGGACGCGACCGGGTGAGGCTTTGCAGTACGAGCGCGCTTGCGCGATCGTGCCATGCCCGCAAGAAGGGCGCCCGCCGGGCTTTCATGGCGGCGTAACCTGAACGCTCCAGACGGGCTGGAGTGTGCATGACAATCGAGTGAGGGTATCTGATGATGAGCGGCGGATGGACACGGTTCAATTCCGGCCTTGGGCGCGCGGCAGTTGCCGCAATGCTGGTCGCAGCCGGGACCGCTGAGGCGCAGGCACCCCAAGCGCCGATCGACCTGCGCGGCGAAGCCGCTCCGCCCGCACCGGGCCAGCCCTATGCCGCCCGCAACCTGCCCGATCGCATCATCCTGGTCCCCGGCGAAGATCCCACCACGGCGATGCACGTGTCGTGGCGGACCGATATGGCCGCAGACCGGAGCGTGGCCGAATTGGCCGAGCTGGTTCCGGCCCCCAATTTCGGCCTGCGCGCGATGCAGGTCACCGGCACCAACGTCGCCACGATCAGCGAGAATGGCGAAGCGCGCTATCACAAGGCGCAGTTCACCGGCCTCAAGCCCGGCACGGCCTATGCCTACCGGCTGCGCGGATCGGCCGGCTTTTCCGAATGGCACCAGTTCCGTACCGCCGCCGCCAGCGCCGCCCCGTTCCGCTTCATCTACATGGGCGACACCCAGAACCGCATCCTCGACATCGGCTCGATCGGCTGGCGGCGCGCTTTGCTGCAAGCGGGCAATCCGGCGCTGATGGTGCATGCGGGCGATCTGGTCGCCAGTCGCGACGACATGGTGCACGATGACGAATGGGGCCAATGGACCGCCAATGGCGGCTGGGCGATCGCCACGATCCCGCAGGTGCCTGCCCCCGGCAACCACGAATATGTCGACCGGATCGAAGCCGATGGCAGCGAGACGCGGCTGCTCGGCAAGCATTGGCCGGTGATGTTCAACCTGCCCGGCAATGGCGCAGAGGGGGCGCGGCAGACGACCTATTTCACCGATTACCAGGGCGTGCGCTTCGTGGTGATGGACGGCACCTCGGCGCTCGATCTGGGCAGTCTGGACAGCCAGACCGCATGGCTCGATGCAGCGCTGGCCGCAGCGCCGGGGCCTTGGAAAATCGTGCTGTTCCACCAGCCGATCTTCACCTGCGCGCGGCCCGGTGACACACCGGCGCTGAAAGCCGCGTGGAAGCCCGTGTTCGAAAAGCACAAGGTCGATCTGGTGCTGCAAGGCCATGATCACTGCTACGGCCGGCTCACGTCCGAAGCCGGGCGCGAGGCCGGGGTCGAGGCGCGCGCGGGCGGGGCGATGCAGGGGCCGGTCTACATGGTCTCGGTCGCAGGCGCGAAGATGTACGGCCTCAACGACCGCGCCGACACCCAGCCCGACCGGGTGGCCGAGGACACCAGCCTGTTCCAGGTGATCGACGTTGCGCCCGATCGCCTCGCCTTGCGCGCTTTTCTCAACACCGGGGTGCTGTATGACGGGTTCGATCTGGTCAGGACCGACGCGGGCAACCGGCTGGAGGAATTGCCCGATGATCTGCCGACCGTGCGGCGCTGTTCCGGCCCGCCGCAGCTGATCGACCAGCCGATGCCGGAGGATCGTCTGGGTCCGGACGGCCTGCCCTGCACCGCCGAGGTCAAGGACTAGGCCGTCGGATCACCCGGCCATCAGAACGAGCACTCGCTGGCCGTGGCCGCCTCGTCGCGGGTGATTTCGCTGACTTGCAGCGCGAAGGCGCCGGTCGAGGCAAAGCTGAGGCGCGTGCCGATCGCGCCAAGACAGGCTTCGGTCAGCACCATTTCGCGCCAGCCCTTGCCTTCCGCCACCGACAGCGCCTGCGTCAGGTCGAATGTCCGGTCGCCCGCCGTGACGGTCACCGGCGCTGCCGGGCGGGTGTCCACCGCATAGGCGATCCGCCATGCCGCGCCGCTTTGCGGCCCGGTCAGCGTCAGCCGTGCCCCCGGCGCAAAGGCGATGCGGCGCGCGTCTTCCTGGGCGCGGCGATCAATGCCGGTGGCGGTGATGCCGTTGCCGCTGCCCCGCAGGTCGGGCAGCAGCGCATTGTCTGCCACCGCCTGCACCTGCGTACCCAGCTTGCCGGACGCAAACCACGCCGCGCCGGTGTCGGCGGTGAGCGCGGCGCAAGTCTCGTCCAGCGGATCGAGCCGCGCAGCGCCGGTCAGGTCGAGCCCGAAGCCCTGCGGAAACAGCGCGCCTTGCGGACCATTGACCGGGGTGCCGTCACAGGTGGCGGGCCAGCTGAACGACAGGCGGCCGGTGGCGGGCTGCTTTGCGAACAGCACATCGGCCACGCCCGCGCCCTCGCTCCCCGGCAGCCAGGCGGCGACAAAGGCATCGGCAGCGTTCAACTCGCGGTTCATCCACAAGGGGCGGCCCGACAGGAACACCGCAACGGTCGGGACGCCGCGCGCACGATAGCTCTTGAGCAGGGTCAGCCCCTCCTCGTCACGGAAGGCAAGGTCCTTCCGGTCGCCGACGAATTCGGCATAGGGCTCCTCGCCGAAGACGACGATGGCGACATCGGGTGTGGTTGAGGGTTCGGCGTCTTGCGCCAGTACCGCCGCGCCGCCCGCATCCTGCGCCGCCGCCGCGATCCCGGCATAGATCGAGGTCGCGCCGGGGAAATCCGCAGGCGTCAAGTCGCCGCCGCCCTGCCAGGTGACGGTCCAGCCGCCCGCCTGCTGTGCGATATTGTCCGCGCCGCTGCCCGCGACTTCGATACGGGCGCCGGGCTTCAGCGGCAGGACGCCGTGGTTCTTCAGGATCACTTGCGACTTGGCCACCGCCTCACGCGCCAGCGCGCGGTGTTCGGGCGAGCCGAGCCGGTCCCAGCGCCCGGCGTTGGCGCGCTGCGAGGGCTTGACCTCGCCCGCGAAGATCCCGAGCTGCTCCTTCAACCGCAGCACCCGCAGCACCGCCTCGTCCAGCCGGGCCATCGGGATGGTCCCCTCCCTGACCTGCCGCACGAGATTGGCGTGGAGCGCCTTCCAGTCCTCGGGCACCATATAGACATCGAGCCCGGCCAGCAGCGCCTGCGGGCAATCGGAATTGGTGCAGCCGGCAACCTGCCCATGCCCGTTCCAGTCGCCGACCACGAGGCCTTCGAAGCCGAGATTCCCGCGCAATTCGCCGGTCAGCAGCGGGCCATTGCCGTGCATCTTGGTGCCGTTGATCGAATTGAAGCTGGCCATGACGCTCGCCACGCCCGCGCTGATCGCGGCCGGATAGGGCGCGGCGTGGATCGCCATCAGCGCGGCCAGATCGCCGTTGACATCGCCTTGGTCGACCCCCTGCGCGGTGCCGCCGTCACCGAAGAAGTGCTTGGCCGTGGCGGCGACCTTGCCTTCCCCGAGAAAACCCGGTTCGCCGGGGCGGCCCTGCAGGCCCTCGACCATCGCCGCGCCCATCCGGGCCACCAGCGCCGGGTCTTCGGAGTAGCTTTCATAGGTTCGGCCCCAGCGATCGTCGCGCGCGACCGCGATGGTGGGGGCGAAAGTCCAGTCGATCCCGGTGACCTCGATCTCGACCGCGGTGGCGGCGCCGATCCGGCGGACCAGGTCGGCATCGCCAGCCGCGCCCAGGCCGATATTGTGCGGAAACACGGTCGCGCCGATGATGTTGGCATGGCCGTGCACCGCGTCGGTCGCCCACACGGCGGGGATCGCGGGTTCGCCGCCGTGGAGCGGCGCGGTCGAGGCCTCCCAGTAGGCGTCGGCCAGCTTGAGCCACTCGGGGGCCAGCGCCTTGTCATTCCCGCCGGGGCCGGAATTGCCGCCGTTGAGGATCGTGCCGAAGCGGTAGCGGCGCACGTCTTCGGGCGTGATCGAGCCGATGTCCGGCATCACCAGCTGCGCCACCTTGCGCTCGAGGCTCATCGCGGCGAGCAGGGCTTCGGGCGAAGCGGGGGCACTTGGCACGGCAGCGACCGGAGCGGCGGCGCCCGGTTCCAGCGGCGGCGCGGAAGCGCAGCCTGCCAGCACAGCGGCCAGTGCAGCGCTTGCTGCCAGTCGCGCGAGAATGTGTCGCATGTCCAAGTCCCTCCCAAGACGATTCGTTCGCGGTCCGGTCGTCCGGATCATCGGTTGATAACGTTCTCAAGCTATGCCGCGCCGAAGGCGCCTTGGCAAGTTGCCTGCGGTCAGATGCGGCGGGCGAAGCTTGCCAGCAGTCCCGCGCTCACCAGTGCCAATCCCGCAAACAGCACGAACAGCGCCGAATAGCCGAACTGGGGCACCAGCAGCACTGTCAGCCAAGGCATGACCATGCCGGGGACAGTGTTGGTGAGGTTGAAGAAGCCGAGATCGCGGGCGCGGTGTTCGGGTGTGGGCAGCACGCGCAGGGTCTGGCTGGAATGCAGCGCCAGGAAGATCGAGGCGGCGATGCCGAACAGCACATAACCGGCAATCGCCACGGTCAGCGTCAGCGCCCCGGCCATGACCAGCATCCCGGCCGCGCTGAGGGTGGCGCACACCGCCAGCGGCAGGATCGGGCGGCGGCGGCGGTCGGACCAGCGCCCCAGCAGCAGCGACAGCGGCACCGAGGCGACCAGCACCGCGCTGAAGATATTGGCGGCGGTGTGTTCGGGAAAGCCGGGGGAGAGCGAGCGCAGCCAGTACAGCAGGAAAGCGAACATCCCGCCTTCCGCAATCTGCACCAGAAAACGCGCGGTCCACATCCGGCGTACCGCGGCATCGGGTGCGACGGGCAGGTCATTGTCAGGTCGGGTCTGCGTGCGCATCAGGGCCGGGCGCATCCGCCCGCTGCCGCACAGCACCGCCGGCAGCACCAGCAGCGCGACCATCGCGGCCACTACAACCAGCCGGTGATCGGATGCGATCAATCCCTCGATGGTGACCAGCGATCCGGCCAGCGCTCCCAGTGCCGGTGCCAGCGCCAGCGCGCCGCCCAACTCGCCCTTCTGGCTGTCGGGAAAGCAATCCCCGCCCCAGGCCAGCAGCGGCGCCAGCATCATGTTGAGCGCGACCTGCCACGCCATCACCAGCACCACCAGTTCCTGCGCCGAACCCGCCCGCCCGATCAGCAGCAGCAGCCCGCTCGACAGTGCCAGTCCGGCGATCACCCACGGGCGGCGCACCCGGCTGCGGTCGCTCAGCAGGCCGGCACCGATATTGGCGAGGCTGGCGACGACCGCGCCCAGAAAGGTCACCTGCGCCAGCACGCCGACATCCTCGCCCCCCTGCATCGTGGTGATCTGGCTCGGCAGGAGCACTGTCAGCAAGGGAACATAGGCGACCGATCCGCCCGCCACCGCGAGCGCGTAAAGCACCAGAAACCAGCTCGGCTGACGCTCCGGCCCGGTAGCGGTGGTCGGCGGCGTTTCCGGCAGCGGCGCGATCAAGCGCGGTCCGGCGCGGGCGCGGTGGAGGAGCGTTCGACCAGACCGGCGGCGACATCGATCACACCGGCTTCGCCCTCGGTTTCGCGGCGCGCGATCAATTGTTCGACCGCACGCGACACGGTTTCGGCAATCGGCTGGTCGATCGCGGTCAGCGGGGGCTGGGAGAAGCGCACGATCGGAGTGTTGTCGAACGACACCAGCGATAGGTCGCGCGGCACGTTGAGTCCGCGGTCGCGCGCGACCTCGAGCGCGGCGAGCGTCATCTGGTCGCTGCTGGCGATGATGGCCGTAAGATCAGGATTGCGGTCGAGCAGTGCGCGCGCGGCGCGGGTGCCGGATTCGTAGCCTAAATCGCCGGCTTCCAGCAGGCCCGCAGCTGGCAGGCCATGCTCCGCCAGCGCCCGGTTCCAGCCGTCGATCCGCCAGGCGCTCAGGCTGTATTGCGCCGGGCCGGCGATCATGCCGATCCGCCGGTGGCCCAGTTCGATCAGCCGGGCGGTGGCGAGATGGCCTGCACCTTCATCGCCCATCGTCAGCGGGATGCCCGGACCCGGCGCGTTCGATCCGATCCGGGCGAAAGGTATGCCGCGCTCGGCCAGGAACTGCGTGATCAGCGCGTTCTCCGAATGCGGCGGGGTCAGGATCACGCCGTCCGGCTGCAAGGCCGAGATCGCCGCGCCCAACTCGCGTTCTACATGGTCGGAATGGGTGTCGACCAGTTCCACGATCATGCGGTAGCCGTGCTTGGAACAGGTCAGGATCCCGCCCAGCAGCATCTGGTCGACCCAGTCGGTCCCGCGCCGGTCGCGCCAGTCGGCCAGCGTGCGCTCCCGGTCGTTGATGGCGAGGATGATGTAAGACCGCGATCCGCTCATCCGCCGGGCGGCGAGCGAGGGGACATAGCCCAGCCGCTCGATCGAGGCACGGACCCGGTCGCGCAGCTGCGGGCGCACGTTCGGGCCGCCGTTGACGACACGGCTGACCGTCTGGAGCGAAACCTCCGCATCCTCGGCCACGTCCCTGATCGTCACTGTCTTGCGCACGCGCGCCATTATCCGCTGCTTCCCAACCCGCTTACCGCATACAATCCCGACCCTTTTCAGGGTCGCTGGCGCAGCGATAGACCCTGATCCAGTCGATTGCGAATTGCGCGGGAAAGCTCGCCTCGGCAACCCCTTTGGCGTTGTTTTCCTCGGACAGGCGTCCGCCGACGGCCAGGTTGGCCATAATATAGAAGGGCCGGTCGAACGGGGCAGCGGAATGGCCCTCGGCCTGCGGCGAGGCGGTGTTCCACTGGTCGGCGGTCACGGCGAGGTGGACCCGGTCATCGACCAGAAAGCGGATCAGCCCTTCGCCCCATTCGACCGCATAGACATGGAAATCGTCCGACGGCAGCGCCAGATCATCCAGGGCGGTGCGGCTGTCGACATAGCGGTTAGCGGGCGCGAAATCGCCGAAATGGAGCGCGCTGATGGTGCGGTTCTCGCCCCGTCCGCCCTGGCAGACCTCGCACGCTGCGCCGATATTGACCGCTTCCAGAATGTCGATCTCGCCCGAACGGGGCCAGCGGCCATAATCGTCCTCGGCCGGCATCATCCACACCGCCGGCCAGGTGCCCTGTCCCGGCGGCACCTTGGCGCGCACCGCGATCCGGCCGTAGCGCCAGGCGTGCAAGCCCCGCGTGCGCACCTTGCCCGAGGTATAGGGCTGGGTGCGTTGCGGGTTGGGATTGTCGGCGATTTCGGGCGGACGGGCAGGGCCGGTGAAGCTTTCCTTGCGGGCCTTGAGCAGCAGCATGCCATCCTCGACCGCGATGTTGGCGGGCCGGTCGGTGTAGCATTGCCGCTCGTCATTGCCGCCGCCCCAGCACGATTCCTCGGGAGCCCACTTGGTGCGGTCGAGCGTGTCGCCGTCGAACTCGTCGGCCCAGACCAGCTGCCAGTCCGCCGCCGCCAGCGGAGCGCGGGCAAGCGGGGCGGGGGCAGGGGAGGCGGCACACCCGCCCGCCAGCAGCAGGGCCGCCCCCAGCATCGTCGCCGCCACTATCGTCGCAGTCGGCCGCCCTGCCATGTCCCGGTCCTCCTAGAAGTCGAAGCGCGCCAGGAAGCTGAAACGCCGGTCGTTGCGGAAGGCCGAACGGGTCACCCTGTTGCCTTCGAAGTCGATCACCTGACTGGTGCGGGTCACTTCGTCGAGCAAATTCACGCCTTGGACGCCCAGTTTCAGGCCTTCCATTACGGTGACGAAGATCGATGCATCCAGCTGTCCGGTCGATTCCTGCCAGATCGGCGAGAACGGGAAGATGTCGTCGCGCGGGGTGATCAGGAATTCCGACCGCCAATTGTAGGCGGCGCGCATCGACAGCCAGTCCCGTTCGTAGAACAAGGTGGCGTTCAAGGCGTGTTCGGAAATGCCCGCCAGCGGCTGTCCGGCGACAAAGGCGCCGCCGTTCAGCGGATTGGCTCCGGTGGTCACCGATGGCGCTCCGACCCCGGACAGGTTGGGGTTCGAAAAGTCGCTGCCATCGACATAGGTATAGGTCACCTGCGCGCCCAACCCGCTGAGCAACCCCGGCAGGAAGTTGAAGGTCTGCTGGTAAGCGAACTCGAAACCCTTGAGGATCCCGTCCTGCGAATTGACCGGGCCTTCAAGCGACACTTCGACCGGCACGCTCGCTTCGTAATCGACGATGGTGAAGCCGGTGTCGATGAAGCCGCTCACGTCCTTGACGAAGCCCGACAGCGTGACCGAGCCGACATCGTCGAAATACCATTCGACCGACAGATCATAGTTCCAGATCGACACCGGCAACAGGTTGCGGTTGCCGGTCTGCAAGGCGAACAGCGGCCCTGTGGCGAGCGCCTGCGAGCCGGCCAGTTCGAGCGCGTTGGTGTTGTCGCCAATCCCCCCGCCCGCACGGAACAGCTGCAGATCGGGGCGCGAGATGTTCCTGGATGCCGCCACACGGAACAGCAGTCCGTCGCCGACATCGATCTTCGCGTTGATGCTGGGGAGCCAGTGATCGAACACGATCTCGCGATCGTCGATCAGCACTTCGCCGGTATGCGCGGCCGCGAACTCGGCCAGCCGCTCGGTCGTCAAGCCGCAGAAGCCGCGCTGGACGCCGGGCACGTCCGGCGTGGCGCAGGTCTGCTGCAATTCGGCCAGCTGGACAATGCCGTCGCCGTTCGAGAAGCCGTTTTCGGGATTGTCGAACCGGGCGGGATCAGGCAGGCCGATCCGGCCGATGCTGGAGATTTCGGTCTGCACATAGCGCAGGCCGATATTGCCTTCGACATTCCAGCCATTGCCGAAATCCGTGCCGAAATCGACGCGGGCATAGGCGGCCTTGGTCACTTCGGTCACGAACGAGACTTCGCCCGGGCAATAGACGCCTTCGATGTCGCAGGGCACGATCTCGCCGGTGACCGGATCGGGGCGCGAACGCCCGTTCACGCCGTATTTGAACCGTTCGGGCGATAGTGCGAATTGCTGGATCTCGTCGATCTGCTGATCGGTCAGGCCGGACAGGTATTCGCCGAGGAAATCGTCCCCGCCGAAATACCATGCGCCCCCGTTCTGCACCGGCGTCGGCGCTGCACCGCGCTGGAAATTGTCGCCGAAGGGCGTGCGGTATTGCGCGTAGTCCGGGAATTCATCGACGAAGGCGCCGCCTGCAATCGCAAATTCCTGCCCCGGCAGGCCGGTGTAATAACGGCCCGGAATGAAGCCGTTGTTGAAGGGCCCTGGTCCGTTGGCGCCGCAGCCTGCACCTTCACCCCACGGCAAACACCCTGCGCGACCCGCCCACACGGCGGACAGGTTACCCCAGGTGCTGAAATTGGTGTTGCGGGTGGTGCGGTCACGCTCGGCCCAGCGTGCGCCGAAACGGGCGCTCCTGAAGAAGCCGGTGTCGCTGATGTCGTATTCCGCATCGAACCGCAGGCTTTGCATTTCGCCTTCGTTCTTTTCGCGGCTGTCGAGGCCGAACCAGTAATAACTGTCGCGGCCGGACGTGAAATAATCATCCGGCGCGCCGGGAGGCGCGAGGAAATTGATCTGCGGGACCTTGCCGGACAGATCCAGATCGACATTGGCAAAGGTGCTCAGCGCCCCGAACACCGAATCGCGGGACAGATCCGAGCTGATCGTCTGCGCTTCGAGATTGACGCGGAAACGATCGGTCACGTTCCACTTCACATCGAACGAGACATCCTGCGTGGTGGTCCTTGTCCCGCGCAGGAAGCGCAGCGAATCAAGCGGGATACCGCCGCGACCGAACGGGGTGGCATAGGCATCGCCGGGGCGCTGGGTGAGCACGCCGCGCTGGAAAAACCCGTTTTCGTCGAATTCCAGTGTGCTGCCTGCGGCTGCCACCGGGAACAGCGCTTCATCGTCGACCCGCGAGATGAGCGCGAATTCTTCGGAATCGAACCCTGCCTCGGCGCGCAACCATTGGAAGGTCGCGACGAAATCCCCGGTCGGGTCCTCGTATTGCACGACGCCCGACCAGGCTTCGCGATCGCGATCGAGGTCGGTGGTGCGCACGCCTGCGCCTTTGGGCAGCAGCACCGAACCGGCGGGCGGGAAATTGTCCGGGCCGAAACTGGCATCGCCGACGAACCCGCCCGATCCGACCGATTGCGCCCGCAGACAAGGCCCGCTCAGATCAGCGGCACGGTAACAGGGATCGGCGACTTGCGAGGCATCGGTGCGGCTCAGCAGTTCGGACTTGGCGTAAGCCAGCTGGAAACCCAGTGTACCGGCAGCGCTTTCG
>DAIQNP010000024.1:8496-17183 GCA_036788335.1 Erythrobacter sp. | reverse complement strand
TGACGGTGCCGTGCGCGGCTTCGGCTTCGACGGTCTTGCCATCGGGGCTGAGCAGAACGGAAGTCATCAGGCCGAGCGAGCCGAACCCTTGGGCCACGGTGTCCGATTGCACGTCGCCGTCGTAGTTCTTGCAAGCCCACACGAACTTGCCCGACCACTTGAGCGCCGAGGCGACCATGTCGTCGATCAGCCGGTGTTCGTAGACGATTCCCGCCGCCTTGAACTTCTCGGCGAAGCCTTCGCTGTCAAACACGTCCTGAAACAGGTCCTTGAAGCGCCCGTCATAGGCCTTGAGGATGGTGTTCTTGGTTGACAGGTACACCGGCCAGCCGAGGTTGAGCCCGTAATTGAAGCTCGACCGCGCGAAATCGCGGATCGAATCGTCGAGGTTGTACATCGCCATCGCCACCCCGGCGCTGGGGAAATCGAACACGTCGAGATCGATTGTCGTGCCGTCGTCGCCGTCGAACACCAGCCGCAGCTTGCCGGGTCCGGGGATCAGGGTGTCGGTCGCCTTGTACTGGTCGCCGAAAGCATGGCGGCCGACCACGATCGGGTCGGTCCAGCCCGGCACGAGGCGCGGCACGTTGTCGATCACGATCGGTTCGCGGAACACCACGCCGCCAAGGATGTTGCGGATCGTGCCGTTGGGCGACTTCCACATCTTCTTGAGGCCGAATTCCTCGACCCGCTGTTCGTCCGGGGTGATCGTGGCGCATTTCACGCCGACACCGTGCTGCTTGATCGCATTGGCGGAATCGACGGTCACCTGATCGTCGGTCGCGTCGCGGTTCTCGATCGAGAGGTCGTAATAATGCAGGTCGATGTCGAGATAGGGCAGGATCAACCGCTCGCGGATCCATTGCCAGATGATCCGGGTCATTTCGTCGCCATCAAGCTCGACGACGGGGTTGGCGACTTTGATTTTCTGCATGGCGATTGCCCTATCCTTCTTGCCCCGTTGGCTCGGGGCTCAATGTGATCGACAGGAAGCTGTATTGAATCCCGCGCGGGCTTTAGCAGAGGAGTGCGTGCTTGCAAGCGGCGCACCCCTAATGGTTCGCTGGCCCCGAGGCAGTGCGCGCCTGTTGGGGAAGGGGGCACAAAAAAGCCCGCCGGGCAGGGCGGGCTGATTGCCGGTCGGGCCGATGGTGGGCGTAGCAAGGATTGAACTTGCGACCCCTACGATGTCAACATAGTGCTCTACCACTGAGCTATACGCCCGCACCATCGGAGCAGCTTCTCGCGAAGCGGAGCGGGCCATTAACGCAGGCCCGGCAAACGTGCAAGCGATTCGCGCAGCTAGTGCCGGGCGGTCGCCGCTTCCTCGAACACGCGTTCGACTTCCAGCACCAGATCGCGCAGGTGAAACGGCTTGGACAAGACCTTGGCGGTCGGCTGTTCGCGGCTGGCGCGCAAGGATACCGCGGCAAAGCCGGTGATGAACATCACCTTTGTGCGCGGCGAGATTTCGGCGCAGCGCTGGGCCAGTTCAATCCCGTCCATTTCGGGCATGACGATGTCGGACAGCAGCAGGTCGATCTCGCCGGTTTCCAGGAACGGAATCGCGTCGGTCCCCCGGTCGACCGCGTTCACCGCATAGCCGGCATTGGTCAGCGCCCGCTCGAGATAGGTGCGCATGGCTTCCTCATCTTCGGCGAGCAGGATGCGAGGGGGAATCATTGCTGTCATGCCAATGGCCCTATCATGCGGCGCTTAAGAAATCTTTCCCCATCGCCTCGGCAATGGAGAGGCTTTGACAGCGCGCGCGAAAGACGGCAGCAAGGTTTCACGATGCCGTCGTCTTTCCCTCATGACCAGGACCATCCACTGACATCGCGCATCGCGACGATGAAGGACGGGGCGCCGATGGACGTGACCCACGGGGGCGAAGTGCCGGGCGGATCCGGCGCCAGGGCCTACTCCCATGCCGCGCCGCGCATCCGCCGCCTGCCGGTGCTGATCGCGGTGCCCCATGCCGGGCGCGCCTATCCGGCAACCACGCTGGCCGCGCTGAAGGATCCACAAACGGCGCAATTGCGGCTCGAGGATCGCCATGTCGACCGGCTTGCCGTTGCGGTTGCCCGCCAGACCGGGGCCGGGTTGCTGGTGGCCCATGCCCCGCGCGCGCTGCTCGATCTCAACCGCGCCGAAGACGACATCGATTGGGATATGGTCGAAGGCGGGCGTCCGGCGGGCCGCGCCGATGCCGCCGCCGGGCCGCTGGCGGGGAACCGCCGGGCGCGCAGCGGTCTTGGCCTCGTGCCGCGCCGCCTGCCGGGATCGGGCGAAATCTGGCGCGGCCGCCTGCCGCTGGCCGAACTCGACGCGCGGATTGCCGGGATTCACCGCGCCTATCACCGGTTCCTCGAGAAAGAGCTGGCGCGGATCCGGGCCGAATGGGGTGCGGCGCTGCTGATCGACCTGCACTCGATGCCGCCGCTCGGCGCAGAGCAGGGGGAGGGGGCCGGACCGGCCTTCGTGCTGGGCGACCGGTTCGGGGCATCGTGCCATGACGGATTGATGCGCCGCGCGCTCGCCCAGTTGGGCACCGCAGGCTGGGAAGCGGTGCAGAACCGTCCCTACTCCGGTGGCTATGTGCTGGACCGGCACGGCGCGCCGGGCAGCGGCATTCACGCCTTGCAGGTCGAGGTGTGCCGCTCGGTCTATCTCGACCGCCGGCTTGCCGAACCGGCCGATGGGCTGGCGCGGGTGGCTGACGTGCTGGCCGGGCTGGTGCGCGAACTGGGCGCGGGTACGGCGCGGCTGGGAAGTCTTGCCGTGGACCGCCAGGCTGCCGAATAGCGCAGCCGCCTGCTTGCACACCGGGCACAGCGACAAGAAACCACCCCGTGCGCGAGGGGGGGTATGCACGAGGTGGTTCAGGTTCAGGGGGGTCTGCGCTTTTGCAGCGCATGTACGGACGGCGCATGAGGGAGAACGCCGCCGATGATCCCCATATGGAAAGCGGGCGGGCGTTTTCAAGGACGCCCGCCCGCTTGCGATAGACTGTTGCTGGCTTGCGCCAGCACTGTTGCGGTGATCAGTTGGCGACCGCGAGCGCGGGCTGTCCCGGAACCTTGCCCTGCATCATCTGCCGCGTGAACAGCATCCGCATCAGGTTGAGCGAGAACAGGTGCGCGTGGATCAGCATCAGCATCCCGCTCTTGTTGAGCGTTTCGACCGTCTCGGTCGGCAGTTCGCGCAGCTTGGTTTCATCCACCATGCGGAAACCGCGGTAGATGAAGGGCTTGTCGGGCGCTTCGTTGCTGGTGATCGCGATTTCGCCGTCGATCAGCACGTCGAGCTTGACCAGTTCGTCGATGAAGGCCTTGGTCCGCTGCCCGGCTTCCTCGAAGCGGCGGCAGAATTCGAGCACACCCTGCGTGTATTCGGTCGGCTTGGCCTCGGCATCGAAGAAGGCCTGGCCGTCGTCACGCTTGCCGATCGCGCTGACGGTCGGGTCGAAGCACAGCGACATGTCTTCCGAGTTCGGCTGGAGCCGCGCCAGAATGAAGGGGTAGCGGCGCACATAGGCCGGGACGTAAACGTCGCTTTCCAGCTTCTTGTCGTCACCGATGAAGGTGTTGACGCCTTCGTTGAGGCCCATCAGCGCAATCGGCAGCGGGTTGTCGCCCGCAGTGAACACGATCGGATAATCGCGCTGCGCATCGACGAATTCCTCCACCGTCAGCGGCACCGCATGGGTTTCGGCGATGAACGACGCGTCCTCGAACGGCGCGACCTTCCAGTCGCCATGTTCGCGGCTGTTGAGCGGCAGAAGGTCCTTGTAGAACAGCGGAAGTTGCGGCTGCGGCGCGGTGGCCATGAATTCGTCTCCGAAGGGTGGGGTCGCTAATCTGCGGCGGCTTGCCAGTCCGGCCCCCTTGCCGGTCTGTCCGCCAAACGCCGGGGGCTTTAGGCGTTTGGCGCAGCCGGTGCAAGCGGCTGAGAGCGGGTGCGCGGCGCGCGAACGAGTTTGCCCGGATTGAGCCGTCCGTCCGGGTCCAGCGCCTGCTTGATCCGCTGCATCAGCGAAAGCGCCACCGGATCGTGCAGGCGCGCCAGTTCATCGACCTTCATCTGCCCGATTCCGTGTTCGGCGCTGATCGATCCGCCCCATTGGGTCACCAGATCGTGCACCCGCGCGCTGACCGCCTTGCCCTCGCTGTCCTCCCACGCCCCGCGCACCGCGCCAGCCGGAGCAAGGACGTGGAAATGGACATTGCCGTCGCCCAGATGGCCGAAGGCGACCGCTTGCGTGCCGGGAAATTCGCGCTCGATCTCCGGCGAGGCGGCGAGGATGAATTCGGGCATCCGCTCGACCGGAACCGAGATATCGTGCTGCATCGCCGGGCCGAGCGCGCGTTCGGCTGCCGAGATCCCGTCGCGCAGTTCCCAGAAATCGGTCGCTTGCCTGGCATTGGCGGCGATTACGGCGTCGGCCAGCAGCCCTTCGTCGAGCGCCATCGCCAAACCCGCTTCGACCTTGTCGCGCAGGGTTCCGGCATCATCCTCCGCCGAGACGAATTCGATCAGCGCGTTCCAGGGATAGCGTTCGCCCAGCGGCGCGCGGGCGGCGGGCTGGTGCGTGAGCACGCTGTCGAGGCAGTGCGCGGGCACCACCTCGAGACCTTCCAGCGATGCGCCCAGCAGCCGTTCGATCCGCATCAGCAGCGCGCGCGATTCGGCAATGCCCGCAAGGCCGGCCCAGACCGTCACCGTCGCCTGCGGGGCGGGAAGCAGGCGCAAGGTCGCGGTGGTCACGATACCGAGCGTGCCTTCCGACCCGATCAGCAATTGCTTGAGATCGAAGCCGCGATTGTCTTTCTTGAGCGGGGTCAGGCTGTCGAATATCTCGCCATCGGCCAGCACCGCTTCCAGCCCCAGCACCTGCGCGCGCATCGTGCCGTGACGCAGCACCTGCGTGCCCCCGGCATTGGTCGCGATCAAGCCGCCGATGGTGGCCGATCCCTTGCCGCCAAGCGTGAGCGGAAACCGCAGGCCTTCCGCCTCGGCAGCGTCGTGGAGGTGCTGGAGAATCACCCCGGCCTCGCACACCACCTGCCCGGCCTGCGCATCGAGGCTGCGAATCCGGTCCATCCGGCGCAGTGACACCAGCAGCGCTGTGCCGCTCGCATCCGGGGTCGCGCCGCCCGCCATGCCGCTGTTGCCGCCCTGCGGGACGATCGGGATGCCATGCGCCGCGCACAGCTTCACCAGCGCCGCCAATTCCTGCGTCGATCCCGGCGACGCCAGCGCCAGCGCACGGCCGGTGTAGCGTCCGCGCCAGTCGGTCAGCCACGGCGCGACAAGATCGGGATCGGCGGTGAGCCCGCGCGGCCCGAGCAGGTCGGCGGCCTGTTCGAGAAAGCTGTTGGTGGGGGGCGTTGGAACGGTGCAGGTCATCACGGATGATCATGCCACAGGCGGGATCGGTTGCGCCAGTGGGCAAGAGATTCGCCTGACGCTGAAGCAAGCGGGTTAAGGCAAGGTTCAATCATTGCAGCTATAGGAGTTACCGCAGCCCGTGTACCTAACGCGGCGAAATGCCGGGTCAACGACGCTTGCGACCTTACAAGGAGACGCTCCACCTCCATGTCCAGCCACTTCGCCTTGGCGGCGCCAGCGGCGCTGTTGCTGCTTGCTAGCGGGGCGGGCGTGGCTGTGGCCGAGGGGCCGATTTCGTCACCTCCGGTCGGTCACTCGCAGTCGGCGCCGCAGACCATCGCCACGCCAGCCAATCCGCTGTCGGCAATGCGCAGCCGGCAGGTGGTGCAGCAAGTCCGGATCGAACAGCGGGTGGTGATCCGCATCGCTCCGCGCTTGCCGGCGGCGCGGCAGAACCTGCTCGCCGATCTGCCGCAGCGCGCGATCCCGTCGCGGTTCGAGGAAAAGAAGAAACGCAAATGCGTGCCGCTCGACACCATTGCCGGGGTGCAGACCGGCAGCGGCAACCGGCTGGTACTGTTTCTGCGCGATCAGCAGATGGTGTCGGTCAATCTGGAAAAGTCATGCCGGGCGCGCGATTTCTATTCCGGCTTCTATGTCGAGCAGAGCGAGGACGGCCGCCTGTGTGTCGACCGCGACAAGCTGCAATCGCGCACCGGCGCGCGCTGCGATGTCGAAGGGATGCGGCAATTGGTCGAAGTGGGACGCTGACACAGCAATCCCGCCGCAGCTTTCTTGACTTTCGAGGGCTTTTGCGGGAGAGGCGAGGGTAGCCGTGCCGTACGATACCGTCCGGCTGGTCATTTCCGGCAGCACGTCTGCCCCTTACCCGGACATTACGACCCGCATGACATTCGCCGATCTCGGCCTTTCGCCCGAATTGCTCAAAGCCGTCGAAGACGCGGGCTACACCATGCCGACCGCGATTCAGGCGCAGGCCATCCCCACCGTGCTGATGATGCGCGACCTGATCGGGATCGCCCAGACCGGCACCGGCAAGACCGCCAGCTTCGTGCTGCCGATGATCGACGTGATGGCGTCGGGCCGTCGGCGTGCGCTGATGCCACGCTCGCTGATTCTGGAACCGACGCGCGAACTCGCCGCTCAGGTGGCCGAGAACTTCGAGAAATACGGCAAGAACCATGACCTGAAAATGGCGCTGCTGATCGGCGGCGTGCAGATGGGCGACCAGTTGAAGGCGCTGTCGGACGGGGTCGACGTGCTGATCGCGACGCCGGGCCGGTTGATGGACCTGTTCGAACGCGGCAAGATCATGCTCAACGGCTGCGAATTGCTGGTGATCGACGAGGCCGACCGGATGCTCGACATGGGGTTCATTCCCGATATCGAATTCATCTGTTCCAAGCTTCCCGAAACCCGCCAGACGATGCTGTTTTCGGCGACCATGCCGCCGCCGATCGAAAAGCTGTCCAAGAAGTTCCTCAACAATCCCAAGCGGATCGAAGTCAGCCGCGCGGCATCGACCAATGCCGATATCACCGCCTTCAAGGTGCCGGTGAAGTCGCGGTCGAAAAAGGACACGCTGCGCTGGTTTCTCGAAAACGATCTGGTTGAAACCGCGATCATCTTCGCCAACCGCAAGACGACCGTGCGGGAATTGAACCAGAGCCTGACCCGCTTCGGCTTCCGCTCGAGCGAAATCCACGGCGACATGGATCAGTCGAGCCGGATCAAGGAACTCGACCGATTCAAGGCGGGCGAGGTCAATATCCTGGTCGCCTCCGACGTTGCCGCGCGCGGGCTCGACATCAAGGGCGTGAGCCATGTGTTCAACTACGATACGCCGTGGCACCCTGACGATTACGTCCACCGCATCGGCCGCACCGGCCGCGCCGGGGCCAAGGGCCGGGCCTTCACCTTCGTATCCGAAGAAGACGCCGAAGCGATCAGCAACGTCGAGAAACTGACCGGCAGCGCGATCAAGGTGTTTGGCAAGGAAGATCTGCGGGTCGATCTTGGCGAAGTGCTGGCCAAGGCCGAAGCTGCCGCCAAGCCTGAGGCTGCCGAAGATGGCGAGCAAGCGGAAGATCGGGGTGGCAATCGTCCGGAACGCAAGCCCCGCCGCTCGCGCCCGGAGCGTGACGAGCGCGAGGAGCGGCCCCGGCCTGCCCGCCGCGAACGCGAAGAGCCGGCTCCTGAACGTGAACCTGAACACGCCTCGGCCGGTTCGGGCGAGCGCGTCGATCGCGCCGAGCGTAAGCCCCGCGCCCGTCGGCACGATTCTGACGAAGCGCCGGTCGCGCCCGGCGAATGGAACGGCCCACGCCCCAGCTTCCTCGACATCGGGCTCGGCTGAAGCCGCACCGGCTTCGTTCCGGCTTAACGTTTTTTTCGTGACTGCCGTGCCAAAGCGGCGCGGTGATCGCTCAGACCATCGACGCCGCCTATGCGACCTTCACCGGACTTGCTCCGGTGGCTATCGTGTTCGGCCTAATCGCTTTCGCGCTCAAACGCGACACGATGCTGGCCGGGTTGCGGCGCGCCCGTCACGAGATCGCCACCAATCTCGGTCTGGTGGCCTTCAATGCGCTGCTGTTCCTCCCGGTGGTTTCCATTCCCGTTTTCGCCGCGCTGGATTTGCTGCCGCAAAGCGAAGCGTTGGTCGGTCTTTGGAAGGGCGTACCGGCGGCATTGACGGTGCTTGTGGCCATCGTGATCATCGATTTCGCGGCCTATTGGCGCCACCGGAGCGAACATTCGCGCTGGCTATGGCCGATCCATGCCACGCACCACGCGGATGAAGCGATGAACTGGCTGTCCCTTCGGCGCAAGCATCCGCTGGGCGAGCTGTTTAGCCTGATGGTCGATCTTGTGCCTGCACTGCTGCTCGGATTGCCGATCTGGGCGATTGTGGCGGCGGGGCTGCTGCGCTCGTGGTGGGGCTATTTCATCCATGCCGACCTGCCCTGGACACTCGGTCCGCTGGGCAAGGTGCTGATTTCACCGGCCGCTCACCGCCTGCACCATATCCGTGACGAGCACCTGATGGGCTTCAACTACGGCAACACCGTCACGCTGTGGGACCGATTGTTCGGCAGTTATCTCGATCCGGCCCCCTATCTCGATTGCGAGACCGGGATTGCCGAAGGATCGCGCGGTATGCTCGGCGAACTCGCCCGGCCGTTCGAGGCGCGTTATCGCCGCCCGATAGCAGCGATGCAGCCCGAAGAAACAGCGGCTTAGCCGACCACCTTCACAAAACTGTCGAGCACGCG
>DAIQNP010000024.1:7246-8396 GCA_036788335.1 Erythrobacter sp. | reverse complement strand
TTAGCCGACCACCTTCACAAAACTGTCGAGCACGCGTTTTTCGCCGGCATCCTCGAACAGGATGGTCAGCTTGTTGCCTTCCTGATCGATCACGCAGCCAGTGCCGAACTTGTCGTGGATGACCATCGCGCCGATTGCGATGTCCGACCGCGCGGGCGCGGCGAAGCTGGCAGCCGACCGGGTATTCTCGCGCACCCGCGCTGGCTTGGTGTCATATCCCGAGGCAATGGCGCGCTGCCATCCCGGTCCCCGTGTCTGTGCGCGGTCGGGCCGGTCGCGTGCGACATGGGCGAAGGGGTCTTCGTGTTCGCTCCAGTTCGCGCGCCACAATGATGCCCCGCCGGTCAGCGTGGTTTCCTGCTGAATGTGTTCGTCCGGCAGGTCTTCGATGAAGCGCGAGGGAATCGAACTGGTCCATTGGCCATAGATTCGCCGGTTGGCGGCGTGCAGGATGGTGCATGCCCGCCGGGCGCGCGTGATCGCGACATAGGCGAGGCGGCGCTCTTCCTCGAGGCTGGCGAGCCCGCCTTCGTCGATCGCACGCTGCGAAGGAAATACGCCTTCCTCCCAGCCGACGCAGAAGACATTGTCGAATTCCAGCCCCTTGGCAGCATGGATCGTCATGATCGTGACCGTCTCCTCGCTGTCCGCCCGGTCATTGTCCATGACGAGGCTGACATGTTCGAGGAAATCGCCGAGCGTTTCGTATTCCTCCATCGCGCGGGCGAGTTCGGTGAGGTTTTCCGCGCGTCCGGCGCTTTCGGGCGAACGGTCAGCGGCGAGCATCGCATTGTAGCCGGATTCTTCCAGCACCAGCCGCAGCAGGTCGGACGGCGTGACCGTCTCGCTCACCTCGCGCCAATGAACAAACTGCCGCATCAATGCGCCGATGGTGTTGGCCGCCCGTGCAGGCAATTCGTCGCTGCCCGCCAATTGCAGCGCTGCGGCCGCCAATGGCAGGCCGGTGCGGCGCGCGTGGCTGTGCATCACCTCCAGCGTTTTCGCGCCAAGTCCGCGCTTGGGCTGGTTGTAGATCCGTTCGAAGGCGAGATCGTCCTGCGGCTGGGCGACCACGCGCAGGTATGCCAGCGCATCGCGAATTTCGGCCCGCTCGTAAAAACGGAAACCGCCGATGATTTGATAGGCGATT
>DAIQNP010000024.1:0-7224 GCA_036788335.1 Erythrobacter sp. | reverse complement strand
GGTATTGTGCGCGCACCAGGATCGCGACCCGGTTGAGCGCGGCGCCTTCGCGCTCCAGCCGCTCGATCTCCTCGCCCACCCGGCGCGCTTCTTCCGGCGCGTCCCACACGCCGATCACCTTGACCTTGTCGCCGCCATTGACCTCGGTCCACAAGGTCTTGTCGTGGCGCTGCGAATTGGCGCGGATCAGCCCCGCAGCAGCTCCCAGAATATGCGGGGTCGAGCGGTAGTTCTGTTCGAGGCGGATCACTTCCGCGCCGGGAAAATCCTTCTCGAACCGCAGGATATTGGCGACCTCAGCGCCGCGCCAGGAATAGATCGACTGATCGTCATCGCCGACCACGCAGATATTCTTGTGCTCCTGCGCGAGCAGTCGCAGCCACAGGTATTGTACCGCGTTGGTATCCTGATATTCGTCCACCATGATGTAGCGGAAGCGGCGCTGGTAATCGACGAGGATATCGTGATGACCACGCAGGATGTTGAGCATATGCAGCATCAGATCGCCGAAGTCGCAGGCGTTGAGCGCCTTCAGCCGCTCCTGATAGCGGGCATAGAGCGCCGCGCCCCGGCCGTTGGCGTAAGCCTCATTCTCCGCTGCATCGAGATCCGGGGGATTCCAGCCGCGGTTCTTCCAACGATCGATCAGCCCGGCGAGTTGGCGAGCAGGCCAGCGTTTCTCGTCGAGGTCCGCTTCGGTAATCAATTGCTTGAGCAGCCGGATCTGATCGTCCGTGTCGATGATCGTGTAGTTGGCCTGCAAGCCGGCCAGTTCGGCATGGCGGCGCAGCATCTTGGCGCAGATCGAATGGAAAGTGCCGAGCCACGGGATTCCCTCGGCGTCGGGGCCGAGGTGATGTGCCACCCGTTCGCGCATCTCGCGCGCAGCCTTGTTGGTGAAGGTCACGCACAGGATCTGCGATGGATAGGCCCGCCGCGTCGCCACCAGATGCGCCAGCCGCGCCGTAAGCGCAGCGGTCTTGCCAGTGCCCGCGCCCGCCAACATCAGCACCGGCCCTTCGGTGGCGAGCACGGCAGCGCGCTGCGGCGGGTTCAACCGCGCGGCATAGGCTGGAACGGTGTCGCGTCCATCGGCGGGAAGGGGCACGGGGCTGATCATCAAGGGTCCTTATGCGAACAGGTAGAGAACGGCTACCGTGCGGGCAAGGTTCTTCACGCAAATTGCCCGGCTTTTGCGCCGAGGTGCATCGGTACCCGGCTCAGCCTGCCGAATTTTTGCCACAATATTCGCCCGGTCGTGTCCTGGCCGGGTTGCCGCCTCGTGTGGAGGGGTTCGCGTAGGGCGATGCAGCGGCCATATCGTACATGGCTGACCGGGAGGGACTGACCGGCGGCCGGGTCGCGTTCGTCAACGCTTGGGACAGAATCGAGGACAACCCTCGAGAAGGAGAAACCCATGCGTAAGTATATGTTAATGTTGGCAGTTGCGGGGCTTGCGGCTCCGGCGATGGTGGCAGCTCAGGACCCTGTGCCGACCGATCCGGCGGCCCCTCCGCCAGCCACCACAGCGCCGGCCCCGGGCGAAGCGCCGATCGACCAGATGTCCGGTACGACCGACCCGCAGGCGCGCGAACAGGCGATGAGCAGCTGGCCTGCCGACCGTAAGGCGTCATACGAACAATGGCCGACCGAGACCCAGGATTACTATTGGACCCTGACCCAGCCGCGGCAGGAGCTGTTCTGGCGCCTGCGCGATGAGGACAAGGGCCGGGTGCTGGCGATGAACGAGGCACAGCGCGAACAGGCGTGGTCGATGATCGAGCGCCAGGCAAGCACACCGCCCGCCACGACAGGCGCCCCGGGCCAGCCAATGCCGGGCGACACGATGCAGGACGACACGATGCAGGGCGAACCGATGCCCGGGCAGCCGCAAACAGGTGAGCCGATGACGGACTCCGACACAATGACCACCCCGCCGCAACCGCGGTAAACCAAGGCCGTGCGGGTCGCGACCACCGGACTTTCGGGTCAGTTCGGTGGGTCAGTCCAGTGAGTCAACCGGGTCGGCAGGACGAAGCAGGCAAAGCTTGCCCTTGCCGATCCGGCGCTCCGCATCGATGACCAGACCCTTGATCGCGACCGGCTCGTCGAGCGCGGTCTCAAGCGAGATCCAGGTTTCGGCCCCGATCCATCCCAGTCGCAGCATCCGGTCCAGCGCCACTTCGCCGGCTCCGCTGCGCCACGGCGGGTCGGCAAGGATCAGATCGAGCGGCGCGGCCGCTGCGCGCAATTGGGTCACGGAACCCACCTCGACCCGCGCTTGCGCTCCTGCGTCGAGCGCGGCGATATTGGCGCGGATTGCATCGATCGCGGCGCGGTCCTGCTCCACAAACAGGCAGTTCGCCGCACCGCGCGACAACGCTTCGAGGCCGAGCGCGCCCGACCCTGCAAACAGGTCCGCGACGGTCAGCCCCTCGAAGCTTCCCAGACGGCTGGTCAGCATCGAGAACAATGTTTCGCGCATCCGGTCCGCAGTCGGCCGGGTCGCCTCACCCTTGGGCGCGACCAATTTGCGCCCGCGCCAATGGCCCGCGATGATCCTCATTTGCGCGGCGCCTTGTCTCCGATTTTTGAGTCTCCGATTTTTGCGTTTCCGGCCTTTGCTCCGGCCTTCTCGCCGGTCTTGGCCACTTCGGCGAGGAAGCGGTCGACTGGCTTGCCCTTCAGTTCCACCGCCTGCCCGCGCGGCAGATCGCCGAGGTTGAACGGGCCGTAACCGGTGCGGATCAGGCGGTTGACCTTCAATCCGAGATATTCGAGCACACGGCGCACTTCGCGGTTCTTGCCTTCGGTGATGGTCATTTCGACCCACAAGTTCCGGCCGCTGCTGCGTTCGAGATTGGCGTTGATCGAACCATAGCGCATCCCGTCGATCTCGACCCCGTCCATCAGGTCCTCGAGCTGTGATTGCGTCACCGCGCCGAAAGCGCGCGCGCGGTAGGTGCGCGGGACCTTGGTGGCGGGCAGTTCCATCGTCCGCTTGAGCCCGCCGTCATTGGTGAGCAGCAGCAGCCCTTCGGTGTTCAAGTCGAGCCGCCCGACCGGTACCAGGCGTGGCGTCCCCGCAGGCAGCGCATTGCGCAGCGCGGTGTAGATCGTCGGCCGCCCGGCCGGATCGCGTTCGGCGGTGAGCAGTCCGGTCGGCTTGTGGAAGGCGAACAACCGGGTCGCTTCGGCGGCGCCGACCGGCTTGCCGTCGACCGTCACACCCTTGAGGCTGCCAAGGATCGTCGCCGGCGTGTCCAGCACCTTGCCATCGAGCGCCACGCGGCCATCGGCGATCATCCGTTCGACCTCGCGGCGGCTGGCGATACCGGCGCGGGCCAGCAGCTTGGCTATGCGGTCGCCTTCGGGGCGCGTTTCGGAGCGGGGGGGCTTGGTGGGCATGGGGCTCGCGCTAGGCGTTCAAAGACCTGCTCGCAAGGCCTCGCCCACGATCTGGTCGAACCGTGCGATCCCGCCTTCGAGCGTGCCGAGCGTCAGGTGGTCGATGGCGCCACTTGCCAGCCCTTGCTGGCCGAGTTCGGCGGCGCGAAAATCCTCGGATGCGAAAACCCCGCCGTCGAGCAGGTTCCAGCTCCGCTCCCAGTGAGCCTGTGCCTTCTCGGTCGCAGGTGCCTCGGGGATCAGCATGAAGTCCTCGACCAGGGTGCAATCATGCGCCTGCGGCATCAGCACCATCACGTTCACATAGTCGGGGCTGGGAACGATCACGGTGGCGGGCAGCAACTGGTACGCGAAGGTCACCACCCGGCGCAGCGCGGCCATGTCGGTGAGGTCGAGGCCATCCATCTCCTCCAGCCGTCCAACCGCCGAGCGCTGGTGCGGGCCGATCTGGTCCCCGGCGGTGATCCCGTCCTTGAAATAGGGGCCGATGGTCGCGGCGTGCAGGCGGGTGACGTGGTAGCTTTCGAGGAAGGCATCCATGATCAGCTTCCAGTTGCCGCGCACGGTATGGGTCTTGCGCCTGAACAGGTAGGCGTCGGGGAGGCCGAGCGCCGCGAGATCCTCACCCAGCGCTTCCGCATCGCCGAAATCCGCGCCCGCCTGCGGAGCGAACCAGATCAGCCCGCCTGCCTCGCAGCTTGGCAGTTCGACGAGGCCGTAGTGCGCCTTGTCCAAACCCGGAAAGGTCTCGGGTCGGGGCAGGGCAAGCAGGCCGCCGTCGAGCCGGTAGGTCCAGGCGTGATAGGGGCAGACCAGCCGCTTGGCGCAGACGGCCTCATTGCCTTCGACCAGCCGCGTGCCGCGGTGACGGCAGACATTGAGGAACACGTGGGCGATGCCGCCAGCATCGCGGGTGATGAGCAGCGGACGCCCGGTCGCGTCATGCGGCACCGCCATGCCGGGATCGGGCAGCAGTGCGGACGGGGCGAGCACTTGCGGCAGGCGGTCAAACAGCGCGGCTTTCTCGCGCGCAAAGTGATCCGGGCAGGTGTAGTTGCTCGCCGGCACGGTCTGAATGCCGCCCGCGACCTTGGCCTGCCCGTCCCGGATTGCCTCTGCCAGCGCCAATTGGCCCGCTGTGGGGCGCAAAGTGGGCATATCTGTTGCGGAAGCGTTCATCGCTCTTTTCTCATCCTCATTCCCCGGCCTAGTGGTGCAGGAATAAGGCGATCACGACAAGGATGCTTATCGATGGCTAAGGCAGAGGCACAAAAACCGGGCTGGGCCGATGTCTTCCGCGCAATGGGACAGCGCAAGACAGGCTACATGGCGTTGTTCGGCTTCGCCAGCGGCCTGCCGTTCTCGTTGTTTCTGGGCACCCTTTACGCGTGGCTCTCCGAAGCTGAGGTCGATCTGGAGACGATGGGCGTATTCTCCCTGATCGGACTGGCCTACGCCTTCCAGTTCCTGTGGTCGCCGCTGATCGACAAGGCGAATATTGCCGGCTTTTCCCGGCTGGGACGACGCAAGCAGTGGATGGTGCCGGCGCAATTGCTGCTCGGCGCGATTCTCGTTACGCTGAGCCTGCTCGATCCGGTCAGCCAGCTCGGCTGGTTCTCGCTACTCGCCGGCATCGGAGCCTTCGCCAGCGCAACGCAGGACATCGCCATCAATGCATGGCGCATCGACGTCGCCGACGAAAAGGCTACACTCGACATCCTCTCGACCGTCTATCAGATGGGCTACCGCCTTGCCGCGCTTGTCGGGGGGGCGTTCGGCCTGATCATCGCCGCGCGGATTGGCTGGCCCGAAACTTACGCGCTGATGGGCGTGATCCTGCTCGGGATCGGCGCGCTCGGACTGTTCGCGCCCGACACGAAAGTAGGCAATGTGGCCGATGACGCGGCGTCGGATGCCCAGCTTCTGGCCCTGCGGAGCGCCGGGGAATTGCGCCCCGAGATTCGCGCAAGGGCGCTCGCGCTGGTCGGGTTGTTGTGGGCGGCGGCGATCGGGGTGGTGCTGACCTTCATGGTCATGTCGCTCGCCTTCCCGCCCGAACAGCGTCCCAACCCGACCGAATTTACGCTGAACTGGGGGCCGTGGATCATCATCGCCACCGTGGTGCTGCCGGCGCTGATCGCCGGCTGGCTGCACGGTCAGAAGCGCGACGGGACCAACCTGCTCGCCGAAGACGCGCCGCCCGCACGCGGGGCGGGCTTTGCGATGGACCATCTTTACCGTGCGCTGGTGCTGCCGCTGGTCGAATTCGTCGGACGAATCGGCTGGAGCCTCGTCCTGATCCTCGCGCTGGTGCTCACCTATCGCATCTGCGACGCGATCTGGGGGACCTTCGCCTATCCGTTTTACCTGGGCGAGCTGGAGTACACCAACGACGAGGTTGCCTTTGCCTCCAAGTTCTTCGGCGTGGGCGCGATTATCGCCGGGTTGGCGCTGGGTGGTTACATGCTCACGGTGCTGGGCCGGATGCTGACGCTGACGCTGGGCGCGTTGCTCGCCGCGCTGACCAACCTGCTCTACGCCGATCTCGCCGTGGGCGGCGCGCGGATGCAGGCGGCGAGCGATGCGGTGGGCTTCACCTGGCTCATCATGCAGGTGCCGGTGATCGGCAGCCCGGCGCTCGCCAAGCTGACCTTTACCGTGATGTTCGAAAACCTCGCCATCGGCATAGCCGGGGCGGCCTACGTCGCATGGCTCTCCTCGATCGTGTCCAAGCAATACAGCGCGGTGCAATACGCGCTGCTGTCGTCGCTGACATTGCTGGTGGGGACATTGGGGCGCGGGGCGCTGGGCGAAATGATCGAGGATCAGGGCTATTTCGACGTGTTCGTGCTGACGACCCTGATCGGCTTTCTCGCGGTCGCGCTGTGCCTTGCCGAATGGTACCGGCAGGTGCGGTTCGGCCGGGCGGCGGGGGTGGTGACGCCCGAGGTCGTGCCTGCGGAGTAGTGCTTAGTCGGGTATCTCGTCGTTGAGCCGCAGCACCTCGCCCGCGAGGTAGAGCGACCCTGCGATGAGGATCGGCAGGCCATCATCGGGGATCGTCGCCAGCGCGCTCGGCACATCGGGGGCGGGGCGGGCGGTGGGGCCAAAGGCGCTAGCCGGGTGCCAGTCATGCCACGGCACCGGCACAGCCGTGATGCTCTCCAGAAGCGAGGCGAGTGGGGCGGTCAGCGCGGCGGGATCCTTGCCCTCGATCATGCCGATTACCAGGTGCAGTCGCTGGCCTGCAAAGTGCGCGCCCAGCATCGTGCCTGCCTGCAGGTTGTGCCCACCATCCAGCCAGACCTCGCGCCCGCCGGTCAGCGTGCTACTCGCGAGGTGTTGCATCCGGGCGGGCCAGCGGGCGGACTGAAGGCCCGCCGAAAAGGCCCAGAAGCCGACCTCGATCAAGCGCTGATGGCGCAGCATGGCGATGGCGAGGCCCGCATTGTGAAACTGGTGTTCGCCGGGCAGGGCGGGCGGGGCAAGGTTCATCCCGTCCACGCCATCCTTGCCAGTATGGTCCGAATAGGCGAGGCTCCCGTCGCAGGGGAAGGCGAGCCATTCTTCGCCTTGGACGATCAGGTGCGCACCCCTAGCCTGCGCTACGGCGGCAATGCTCTCGGCTTCGAGCGCGGGTCGAGCAACGCTGACAAGCGGCACGCCGCGCTTCGCGATCCCCGCTTTCTCGAAGGCGATCCGTGCCATCGGCTCTTGCGGTACCCCGTCTTCGGGCGCGAGCAGGAAGCGTTCGTGATCGAGCCCCAATGCCGCGATCCCGCAGGCTGCCAGCGCCTCGGGCTCCAAGACATTGGT
>DAIQNP010000023.1:0-17205 GCA_036788335.1 Erythrobacter sp. | reverse complement strand
ACATCGCTGCCGAACATGGCGGTGGGCTTACTGTCAAAAGCATATGGCTGGGATCGGGCCTTCCCGAAACCACGGCGTTGCGGGTGGAGCGCGTGCTTGGCGCGCTTGAAGAACTGATGGCGGGCCGCACCACCTTGGCAATCACGCACCGGGTCGCCAGCCTCGACCGGTTCGATCATGTGTTGGTCCTCGAGGATGGACGGTTGCGCGCCGATCACCCGGCAAGTGACGATGAAACCGTCGCAGCGCCGGCGCTGCGGTCGCCGGTCAAGGAGATGGTGCCATGAGGGTGCTTGTTGCAAGCCCCGCCGCCCCTGTGGGTGCAGCTCTCTTCGAACGTCTCATCTGGATCAGCTTTGCCCTGTCGCTGTTGCAGGCAGCGCTGCAAATGGCACCGTCGCTGGAGGTCAACGGGTGGACGATCAGCCTCACCAAACTGTTCGTCTCGCCGGTGATCTCGCTGCTGGTGGGGCTTGCCGTCACCCGCCTGCGCAGCCGTCTGGCCGCGGCGATCTTCATGCTGACCCTGTTTGCCTCGCTTTGGCTTGTGTGGCTGGATCTGGTGGAAAGCTACTGGAACAATCTTCCCTTCGCGATCGGTGCGGGCACCGTGGCGGTCGACTTGATGGCAGCGGTGATGATCGTCCGCTGGCTCGCAAAATCCGAGCTCTGAGCCGTGCGCATATTGCCGCGTTATCTTGCGCCTGGAAGCCGTCCGACGCGGCGCGATCAGTTCTCCGCACGCGCTGCGCGGCAGCGCCGCAGGCTGGTCAAGTGGTCGGCCTGTGCCAGCGCTGCGGTGATCGCGGGCCTGGCGGCGCTGGCCGCGCCGGCGCAGGCCGATACGCTGCGCGAAGCCTTGGTGGAGGCGTACAACACCAACCCGGCGCTTGAAGGCGCACGCGCCAATCAGCGGGCCACGGACGAAGACGTGATCATCCAGCGCGCGCAAGGGTTGCCGTCGGCAAATGTTACCGCCACCCATATCGAATTCATCCGGCAATCGGCCAACGCCTTCACCGCGCCCGAGCGCAATCTCGGGGTCAATGCCCAGCTGCTGGTGCCGATCTATTCGGGCGGGGCAATCCGCAACGGGATCAACGCCGCGCAGGAACGGGTCGAGGCGGGCCGCGCTGATCTGCGCAATACCGAAAGCGCGCTGTTCAGTCAGGTCGTCGCTGCTTACGTGGATGTGCTGCGGACAGAGGCGCTGGTCGCGCTATCTGCCAACAACGTGGCCGTGCTCGGCACCAATCTCGAGGCGACCGGCAACCGCTTCCAGACCGGCGATCTGACGATCACCGATGTCGCCCAATCGCGTTCGCGGCTTGCCTTGGCGGAGGCCGACCTGCAGGTGGCGCAGGCCAATCTGATCGCCGCGCGTGAAGCCTATATCCGGCTGGTCGGCAGCGCGCCGGGCGAACTGGACCCTCCGCCGCCGCTCCCCGGTCTGCCAGACACGGTGGGCCAGGCGATCGTCATCGCGTTGGAAAGCAATCCCAACCTGATCGCTGCGAAAGAGCGTGCTTCGGCTGCCGGGTTCGAAACCAAGGTCGCCGGGGCGGGACGCCTGCCATCGGTCGGCCTGTTTGTGAATGGCGACTACAGCAACTTCTTCGGCACGCTGGGCGGGCCGATTGCCGCGGACTTCGCACAAAACGAAACAACCGCCAACGCCGGGGTGCGCTTGACCATACCGCTGTTTCAGGGGGGCCTGCCCGCTGCCCGGCAGCGCCAGGCTGGCGCACGCGAATCCGCCGCTTTGGAAGAGGTGATCGCCGCAGAACGGCAGGTGATCGCAGGGACCCGGTCAACCTACTCCAACTGGCAGGCCGCCAACGCCGTAATCCGCAGCGCGCAGGTCGCGATCGAAGCGGCGGAACTCAGCCTAGAAGGCGTGCGAGCCGAAAGTTCGATCGGCAACCGCCAGATCCTCGACGTGCTGAATGCCGAACAGGAACTGCTCAACGCCCGCGCGCAGTTGGTGACCGCACGCCGCAATGCCTATGTCGCGGGTTTCGACCTGCTGGCGTTGATGGGCCAGGCCGAAGCGCGCGACCTGAATCTCGATACCGGCGGCGTGTTGTATGATCCCACGATCAATGCCGACCGGGTGCGCGGCAAGCTGTGGGACTGGGACCGCGATCCGGAACCTGAAGCGCAATCCACCAGAACCGTTGATATACCCGCCCCTGACGCAGCCATCGGACCGCAATTGCCATCGTGATCCGCCGCGGCCGGACGATCCCGGAGGATGGGGGCGACAAAGAAGCTCAGGCCTTCAGGAGATCGCGCGGCCCTCCGATCATATCATGGGTCAAGGAAGCCCCCCCTCTTTCTGCATAGTTTCCCTGCGTGCCGCCCAAAGCCACTCGTCAATGACCCGTCGTTGATGGTCATGACTGAAAAGGGGAAAAGCTTCCTATGCCGTCGATCGAAAACTTTCTCGTTTATGAGTTCTGGCAATTCGATATCATTCGGCATCTCTTTGCTTTTTCCACCGCAGTCTTTCTTGCCGGACTCGTCTATTTTGCAATGACGGCCAATTCGACGGCTCCCGGCTACAGGCTTTCGGCCTATATTTCTGCGGTCGTCATGGTTTCGGCCGCGCTGGAGCTTGGACAGCTCTGGATGCTGTGGAATCAGAGCTTTGTCTGGGACGGGCTGACCGAAACCTTCGTTCCTGTAGCCGATCAGCAGTTTTCGAACGGCTATCGCTACATGAACTGGCTGATCGACGTGCCGATGCTGGCGACGCAACTGGTGGTGGTGTGCGGTTTTGCGGGCATCGAGCTCAGGAACAAGTGGGCCAAGCTGACGCTGGCAGGCGTGCTGATGATCCTCACCGGCTATGTCGGGCAATATTTCGAACCGGCGGTCGCAGGCGTGCCCGGTTATCAGGGCGCGGAGCAGTTCTGGATCTGGGGCGTGATCTCGACCGCGTTCTACATCTGGATGATCTTCATTCTCGCCAATGCCGTCCGCAATCCGCAGGGCAACCCTTCGGACAAGGTGCGCGGCAGCCTCAAGTTCTGCTTCTGGTTCCTGCTGGTGACCTGGTCGATTTATCCGATCGCCTATGCGATGCCGTTGCTGGCACCGACCGCCGAGGGCGTGGTTGTGCGCCAGCTGATCTTCACGATCGCCGACGTCACCTCGAAGCTGGTGTTCGGCGTCATCCTGTCGCAGGTCGCGCTGCGGCGAAGCGCTGAAGCCGGCTATGCACCTGCGCTCGACGCGATGACCGAGACCCGTCCGGAAACCTTCGTTTCCGACTCGTAAAAGCGTTCGACGCGCAGAACTGGACTTATGATGAGGTCATGATCCCTCGTCAGGCCGACTTCGCGGCCCGCCCGTAGCGATCGTGGAGGTCCAGCAAGGCCGGGTGGCTGCGCAAACCCGGCAGGTTGGCCGCGAACGAGGTCCGGCCCGCCAGCCATGCCTCGAGCGAGGCAAGGTCCATCGGACGCGCGAACAGGAAGCCTTGCGCCTTGGTGCAACCCAGCTTCACGAGTTCGCGGTACTGCTCCGGGGTTTCCACGCCCTCAACGATGCAACCCAGTTCCAGCGTCTCGCACATCGCCAGGATCGCAGCGACGATCTTGCCGACGCCCGGCTCGGCCAGATTGCGCACGAAACTGCGGTCCACCTTGATCATGTCGATCGGCAGGCGGTCGAGGTAACTGAGGCTGGAAAAGCCCGTACCGAAATCGTCAAGCGCAATCGAGGCGCCGAGGCTGCGCAACCGTTCGAGATGGGCGATCGCCACGTCGTAATCCTGCATCAACGCCGTCTCGGTGATCTCGAAGGTGATCCGGCAGGGCGCGATCCCGGACCCGGTGATCGCCGCGATCAACCGATCGATCGTCGCGGAGGTGACGATGTCGCGGGTGGAAAGGTTGAACGACAGCTTGAGATCGCCCGGCAGCGCAGCAAGACTGTCCAGCGCCCTGCGGAACAGCTGGGTTGTGATGTTGCCCATCAGGTTGAGCCGCTCTGCCACCTCGATGAAGCGGGCCGGTTCGACCGCTCCGATGGCTGCGCTGTTCCACCGCCCGAGCGCTTCGACACCGATCACCCCGGCAGCGGCGAGACAGATGATCGGCTGCAGTTCGACAGACAATTCGGTCTCGAGATCGGACGACAGCAGTGCCGCTTCCATCGCGGTTTCGGCGCGCAGCCGGGTGTCGAGATCGGGGGTGAAGAAGGTGTAGCCGCCCTTGCGATCGGCCTTGATGTCGTAAAGCGCATAATCGGCCCGGTCGAACAGGGTGCTGGCGGTGCGCCCGGCTTCGGGAAAGCAGGCAAAGCCGATCGAGCAGCCCAGCGCAAACTTGTGATCGTCGATCAGATAGGGCCGGTGCAGGCAATCGATCACCCGGTCGCCGATCATGCGGGCGAATTCATTGCTGCCGGTCAGGACCAGCCCGAACTCGTCACCGCCCAGCCGGGCAACCAGCACCGTTTCGCTCGCCAGCGACTGCAGGCGGCGGCCGATCTCGACCAGCAGTTGATCGCCCGCAGCATGGCCATAGATGTCGTTCACCGGCTTGAAGCGATCAAGATCGAGCACGCCCACCGTGAAGCTTTGCCCGGACTGTTGGGACAATTGCACCCGCTCCTCGAGCCGGGCGAGGAACAGCCGGCGGTTGGGCAGCCCGGTAAGCGCATCGGTCATCGCCAGACTGGCATTCTCGGCGGCCAGCCGTTCCGCTTCGCTGCGCTGGAGCGTCAGTTCCGCGCGCGACGTGATCAGTTCGGTAAAGCCTTCGAAGGCATTGTGCGACACGCGGATCATCAGGGTGGTCACGGCAGCGGCATTGATCGCGACCAGAATGAAGGTCGCGTTACCGTGGTACAGGTGATAGCCCATGTAGGGCACCATCGTCAGGATGTGCACCAGCTGCGCGGCCTGCGGCAGATGCATCAGGCAGAAGATGCAGCCGATCGCCGTCAGGATCACGCAAACCGCCAGCCCCGCCCGTTCGAACGGCCCCCCGAACTGGTCGAGCACGAAGGCGTAGCTGAGATAGGCCACGACGATCGGCACCACCGCCAGCGTGGTGCGGCGCAGGATCGCCCGGACCTCGTCCAGTTCGATCTCTTCGGGCGACGGGGAGAACCACACCCAGCTGGCAAATCGCACAGCGCTCCCGACAACCAGCAACAGCGACACGCTGGCGATCAGCAGGAATGGCGCATGGTTGATGTAGATGTAGAACACCCCCCAACGCGGTGATGATCAACAGCAGGTAGAGCAGAGGCACCTGCCGTTTGAGATCGGCGTATTGCGCCACCAGGATGTCGGGATCGTCGGAGACGGTCAGCCAGCTCTCACAGGTGCCCTCGCCGCCGAGATAACGCCCGCGACGCGGCCGGAAATCAAGCAGATGTTTGCCGAGGGTTCGCACTGGTTTTCCCGATCCCGGGACCCTGCCCGAGATTATCGCGCAGTAGCGACCACCCCGATCAAGAATCGCTTAACTGCGGGCTAGGGACCTGCACTCAGCGCGATGCTGTTCGCGGACACCTACGCATGGATCTAAAGCCCGCGCCATATCCTGGCAGGGGCGGCGTCCTTCGAGCCCCGGCGCGGCGGCAGGCAAGACACCGGGCGGAAGGTCTTGGCGTAGCACAGCCGGATTTCCTCCAGCCAGCCACGCTGGTTGAGCTTCACCCCGATGGCGCTTTCGGGAATGCCGGGGTTGGCATCGGCAAAGGCTGCGCGGATGCGCCCGGCGGTCAGCGCGTCCTCGCGGCTGATGCGGTCGTAATCGGGGATGCGCAGGGCCTCCCACAGGATGCGCGTGACCTTGAGGTAACTGGCGGGCCGCCGGACCATGCAGCTGCCGTGCTTGGCCCATTGCCGCGCCACGAGCCGTTGCGAGGGCATCATGCACATCGCCCCGCGAACGTCGGCTGGGGTAAGGCCTCCGCGGCTTGCGCACCATTGCGGCCAGCTTGCCCCGCTTTCCGGCCACAGCCCGTGGACGACGAGTCCGAAGCTGCCGTTGCCGCCCGCGCATTGCACCGCATGGGCACGGTCATCGGCGCGCGGCTTGCAGAATTCCGGGCTCCAGCTGAGCGCCAGCGTGTAGCCGGTCACCGGCAGCTCGCGGCGCGGACCGTCGGGAGTGATGCGCGGAACGCCCGCCACCTGCGGGGCGCGGCATTGGTAGGCCTGCGCACGGGCAACGGCGGGCAGGGCGAGCAAACACACGGCGGTCATCAGCGCGGCGGGGAGGCTATTCGAATACCGCAGGGTCCGCCTCCGGTCGCTTTGCGAACCAGCGATTGCTGTCGGGCATGAACAGCATGGCCGTTGCCAGCAACCCCAGCGCCAGCGCGGTCAGCCAGGCGCTGTCGATCCGTCCGCCGTCC
Organism: Erythrobacter sp.; assembly: GCA_036788335.1. Taxonomy (GTDB): domain Bacteria; phylum Pseudomonadota; class Alphaproteobacteria; order Sphingomonadales; family Sphingomonadaceae; genus Erythrobacter. Next base: position 10,824 of record DAIQNP010000023.1, on the reverse strand, counting down.
GCGACCAGCGCCAGCCCCTCGGGCAGGTTGACCAGCTTGCCCAGCGCCATCACCGCTACCATCCAGCGCGCGAAATTGGCGGCATTGAGCCACACCAGCGCGATCGGGATCAGCGCGATCGAAAAGCGGGCACTGACGGTCACGATCACCGCATCGCGGGTCCAGGCGAAGTCAGGCACGTTGGCGGTCAGCATCGCCTGCATCGCGGGAATATCGCGCAGCCCGTCGACCAGCGCGATCACGGCGGATGCCAGAAAGGCGGCGGCGAAGATGTTGATCGTCAGCGGGCGGGTGCGGGCGAGCGAAATCATGCCGACTTGAAATCAAGGCCGATGTCGGCAGCGGGCGCACTCTGTGTCAGCCGCCCGACCGAAATGTAGTCGACGCCGCTCGCGGCCTTGGCTGCGATGGTATCGAGGTTCACGCCCCCGCTTGCCTCGGTCGGCACCCGGCCGGCCACCAGCGCCACCGCTTCGCGCAAGGTCGCGGGCTCCATGTTGTCGAGCAGCAAGTGATGCGCGCCCGCCGCCAGCGCCGGTTCGATCTGGTCGAGCCGGTCAACCTCGCAGATGATCCGTTCGACCCCGGCATCGCGCGCGCGGCGCACCGCTTCCCCGACCGAACCGGCGACCGCGACGTGGTTGTCCTTGATCATCGCCGCGTCCCACAGACCCATGCGGTGGTTCTGCGCGCCGCCCATGCGGGTGGCGTATTTCTCGAGAAAGCGCAGGCCGGGGATGGTCTTGCGCGTATCGAGCAGGGTGCAGGCCGGGTTGCCGCCGGGGCCGCGCATCGCGGTGACATAGGTCTGCGTCAGGGTGGCGATGCCGGACAGGTGCTGGACGATATTGAGCGCGCTGCGTTCCGCCGTCAGCAGCGCGCGGGCGCGGCCTGCGATCCGCATCAGGTCGGTGCCCGCTGCCACCTTGTCGCCATCATGCACAAGGGGTTCGATGGAGCATTCAGGGTCAAGCGCGCGGAAGAACGCCTCGGCCAGCGGCAGGCCCGCAACCACGATGGCATCGCGGCTGTCCATTACCCCGGTGAACCGCGCCTCGGCAGGAATCACGCTCTCGCTAGTGACATCCCGCCCGCCGCCGGGGAGGCCTTCACCCAAGTCCTCCGCCAGCGTGGTGCGGATGAAAGTGGCGAGATCGAAGCCGGGGAGAGTGAAGGTCATCCGCCGACAATAAACGGTCGCAAGGCGACCGCAAGGCCGACCGGCCGCCCGCAGGCGCCCGGAGCGTAGCGGAGGAACAGCGCCGAGGACGGGGGCGCGAAGGCGCCCCCGCACACGTCAATGCACGAAGCGCGCCACCACATCCCGGTAGCTGCGCGAAACCTTCACCTCGGCGCCGCTTTCCAGCACCAGGAAGCATTCGCCATTGGTGTGGGGCTTGACCTGCCGCACCTGGTCGAGGTTGACGATGGTCGAACGGTGCACCCGCTGGAACTTGCGCGGATCGAGCCGGCGTTCGAGGTCCTTCATGGTTTCGCGCAGGACCAGCGAATTGTCGCCGGTGGAGATGATCATGTAATCGCCCGCGGCCTCGATATGCTCGATCGTGTCGACTTCGACGCGGAAGATCTGGCCGCGATCCTTGACGTTGATCAGCTTTTCGAACCGGTCGGCGCTTTCGGCAGCGGTGGTGTCGACGAAATCGGCGGCGCGTTCGGGCGCGATTTCGCTCAGCACGCCCAGCAACTGCCCGGCGTCCTCGGCCGATTTCTTTTCGGCCAGGCGCTGGCGTACGCGCTCGACGGTATCGGCGAGCTTCTGTTCGTCGACCGGCTTCATCAGGTAATTGACGGCATTGGCCTCGAACGCGCGGATCGCGTGTTCTTCATAGGCGGTGACGAAGACGAACAGCGGGGGTTCGATCTCCATCACGCCCTTGACCACCGAAAACCCGTCGAAACCGGGCATCTGGATGTCGAGAAACACAAGGTCGGGCTTCTCGGTCTTGATCTTGCGGATCGCTTCGCGGCCATTGGCACAGGTGTCGATCACTTCGACATCCTCGAACGCCTGAAGTCGCAGTTGCAGGCCCTGGATCGCGAGCTTCTCGTCATCGACGAGGATGGTTCTGATGGTCATGAGGGGCTATCCAATTGAAAATGAGGGGGTTTGGGAGAATTCAGGGGTATGACCTGAGCAGCCTCGGCAGCGGCGTCGCCATCGGTTTTCGGAAACGAGGGCGCCGCTGCGGCGGGCGAAGGTCTCTGGGTCATCACAGGTGCTTGTAACGGCTCGTCGCCAGGCTGTTCTAATCTTGTATAGGGAATCTCGATCAGCACCGTGAAACCCCCGCCGGGCTCCGACCGGGTCTCGAACAGATGGCTGTCGCCATAGGCCTGCATCAGCCGGTTGCGGATATTGGCGATGCCGACTCCGGTGGAGACCGGACGGTCCGGCGTGTGCCCGGCGCGCAGGTCGGCGCGGGCGTTGGCGGCGTCCACTTGCGGCTGGCCCTGATGCTCCTCCATCCCCGGTCCGGTATCCTCGACCGTCAGCCGCAGCCGTTCGCCCAGCACCCGCGCAGTGAGCGAGATGCGTGCACCCTCCTCCTGCGTGCTGACCGCGTACTTGATCGCGTTTTCGACCAGCGGTTGCAGCAGCATTGACGGCAGTTGTGCAGTCAATGCGGCATCGTCGATCTCGAAATGTGTGCGCAGCCGCTCCTCGAACCGCATCCGTTCGATGTCGAGATAAAGTTGCAAGGTTTCAATCTCTTGCGCCAGCGTCACTTGGCTGCCAGGCTCGGCAATCAGCGTGTGGCGCAGGAAGCCGGACAATCGCGTCAGCATCGCATTGGCCGGCTCGGTCTGTTTCAGCAGCACCAGAGTGCTGATCGAATTCAGGGTGTTGAACAGGAAATGGGGGTTGAGCTGATAGCGCAGCATGGCCAATTGCGCCGCCGTCGCCTGTGCTTCCAATCGCTCAAGCCGGTCGGCCTGTCGTTCCACCGTCAGGAAGAAGTTGATCGCGTAATACAGCGCGCTCCATCCGCCGAGCAGGGTCATGGGGATATAGCTCAACCCAATGAAACGCTGCGCAAATGTCGTCTCGCGGCTGGCGGCATAATAGATCCCCTGCACCCAGGCATCGATCGAAGCGTGGAGGATCACCGCCGCAAACAGCACCAGCGCGGTCACACCCCAAGTGACCAGCGGCTGCTGACGGATCAGCTGGCGATAGATCACAGACAGCACGCAGCTGATCGAAAAACCGGTAATCGTGGTGACCAGGATCAGCGCCAGCAGGTCGATCGGCTGGCCATTGGCCAACGCCGAGACCGCACGCAGCAGGAATGCGCCGCCCCACCCGGCCAGCTGGAGGTTCCAGAACGCGCGGTTCTTGCTGGCAAAAAACGGCGCCGGCTGGATCTGGAGCACTGCCATAGTTCGCTGAGCCTACCGCAATTTGCGGTTCGTCGCACCGCATTTCGCGGCACTGCCCGCGCGTCCGCCACGCTTTGGCGCGGGGCCATCACCCATGCGGAGCCTCGGACTTGCCCGCTTCGGCGGAACTCAGCCCCTTCAGCGGATCCACTTCGCGGCGGAAATGGCGGGTCCAGTCGGCCCGGCCCTCGCGCGCCATGACCTCGGCGATCAGCGGCAGTTCGGCGGCGATGAATTCGGCGCGTTCATCCCACCCGTCATGCGTGCGCACCCGCAGCCACCCGGCATCGTTGCGCGATCCCCATTGCTCCATGAACTGCACTGCGGCCGCCGGATCATAACCCGCATTGGCGAGCAGCCACGGCATCAGCCGATCGGCCTCGCGCTCGGTCAGGCGCACGTGACGCTTGCGGCGGCCATTGCGGTCGAGCCAGGCGTTGTGTTCGAGTACATTATGCGCAAATTCGTGCGCCACCACACCGGCGAAGACCGCTTCTTCGTAAGCGAAGCCGGGAAAGTCGATGCCGATCACCACCCGCGCACCATCGGCGACGGCGGTCTTGCCTTCGCCCATCAATTCGAACCGGGTGGCGCAGACCTCGGTCGGGGTCAGACGCGCCGTTTCGCCATCGGCAAAGGTGACCGCGATGCCGCCATGTTCGGTCAGCATCGCCTCGACATGATCATGCGCCCAGACCAGCCGCTGCCAGTCCATCTGCGCCCCTGCAGGCCAACCATTGGGATCGAAGCGTTCGAGCGCGGCGATTTCGCGGTTGCGGGCAAAGCCGCCCGACAGCGCGGCGGGCGAGCCGCGCGCGGCCGTCTCGACCGCAAAATCGCGCGTCAGGCCCAGCGCAGCGCGCGCGATATGCGGCGCGCCGTAACTTGCCATGTCCTGCAATTGCAGTCCGATCGAGGGTACCACCCTGGGGCAGAACCCGACATTGCCGCGCGCCAGGCGCCAACCCACGTCCTGCAAGCGCTGGTCGGCATCCTGAAAGCGGGCGATGGCGGCGCGCTCGGCGGCAAGATCGATGCCCGCAAGGTCAGGCGCACTGGCTGCCAGCGGCCCCGCCCCCAGCATCAACCCCGCCAGCAGCGCTGCCCCTCTGCGCCGCACCGCGTCAGCCCTCGGTCTCGCCGGCCAGCGCCGCCTTGAGCGCATCGAACCCGACCGCCCCGCCGATCGGCTTGCGCCCGGCGATGAAGGCGGGCGTGCCGGTAAAGCCCAGCGAGCGGGCCAGCGACAGATTGTTCGCCAGTTCCTGCGACACGGAATCGGACGCCGCATCGGCCTGCGCGCGGGCCAGATCCAGCCCGATCTCACGTGCGGCAGCTTCAGGATCGCCGAGCTTGAACATGGCTTCGTGGAAGGCGCGATACTGGCCCTGCAATGCCGCAGCCAGCGCCATCCGCGCCGCCGCCTCGCTGCCTTCGAAGATCGGCCATTCGCGCATCACCACCTTCAGATCGGGGTCTTCGGCCACCAGCCGGTTCACGTCCTTGAGGCTCGCTTCGCAATAGGGGCAATTGTAGTCGCTGAATTCGACCAGCACTTTACTGCCCGCCGGGTTGCCGATCACCGCACCGGGGAAGGGATCGAACACTTCGGTTCCCAGGTCGGCGAGGCGCTTCTCGGCCTCCTGCGTTTCATAGGCCTCGACCATTTGCGGCAACATGTCGGGATTGCCGAGCAGGAAGCTGCGGGTGCGATTGTCGGCCAGGCCGGAATAGGACCAGGCCGCCGCCCCCAGAAAGCCGAAGACCAGCGCCAGCAGCGCGGTCAGCAGCAGGGTCGGCAGGCTTGATCGGGTAATTGATGACATGGCGGGTCCGTTGCGCAGCGGGAAAGGAAGCACGAAGCCTAGCGCCGGTCGCGCACCCGTTCCAGTTCGCTGCGCGCCTGAAGCGCAATATCCTGTGCGCGCAGCCAGTCGGGCGTGCCGTAAGGCAAGCTCGCCTCGGCAGCCTGCGCGTTCTGGAGCGCTTCGGGATAGCGGCGGTTCATCACCTGCTGTTCGGCGCTGGCAAGCCGGGCGCGCGGAATATCGCCGCGCGCGGCATAGACCACGCCCAGCTGGTACCAGGCAAAGGGATTGTACCGATCGCGCGATACGGCTGCGCGCAGCACCTGTTCGGCTTCAGCGAAATTGGCCTCGTCCTCGGTGGCGATCAGCGCGTGGCCGAAAATCCCGGCGATCAGCGGGTGGGACAAGGTCAACTCGGTCGCGCGGCGCAGCGGCAGCAACGCATCTTGCGGACGCCCGGATTCGAGCAGCACCTGGCCCTTGAGCTCGAGGAAATAGGGATTGTCAGGCTCCAGAGCGAGAAGCGCGTCGGCCTCCGCCAGAGCCATGTCGACCCGCGCTTCCTTGTGATAGGCATAGGCGCGGGCATAGCGCGCGGGCACGCTGGTGTCGCTGGGCGGGAAATAGGACAGCGTGCGGCGCGGTTCGGCCAGATAGCCGTAAAGCTTGGCCTTGGCGCGCAGGAAGCGTTCCTGCAACGCCGCGTCATCGGGAGTTGCCCATGCCGGGTCCTCCTCGAGCAGTCCGCGCAGGGTCTGTATCCGGTCGCCCGACAAAGGGTGGGTGCGGCCATAGGCGGCATCGTCCGACTGGCTGTAGCCGCGGCGGATTTCGAAGTTGCGCAGCTTCTCGAAGAAGCTGATCATTCCCCGTCCGGAAATTCCTGCGCCCGAAAGATAGCGTGCACCCGCCAAGTCGGTCGCGGCTTCCTGATTGCGGTTGAAGGCCAGGAAACTGCCCATCGCGGCCTGCTGGCCCGCCATCATCGCCCCCATTGCCGCATCGCCAGCGCCGGCCAGCGCCGCGCCCACGCCCAGCAGCAACGACAGGATGGTGATCTTGGTGGCGGCGCTGGTCCGTTCTTCGAAACGGGTCACGTGGCCTGCGGTGATATGGCCCAGTTCGTGCGCGATCACACCCTGCACTTCATTGGCGGTGTCGGCGGCGTTGATCAGTCCGGCATGGACATAGACCGCCTGCCCTCCGGCGACGAAGGCGTTGATCGAGGTGTCGTTGATGAGCACCAGATCGACATTGCCCGGCTCCAGCTCGGAAGCCTCCACCAGAGGTGCCGCCATGTCATTGAGCAGCGCCTCGGTCTCGGCATCGCGCAGGATCGATTGCGCCGACACCGGCTGGAGCGCCACCATTCCGGTGGCGATCAGAGACAGGGCATAAGCGAACAGGGTGCGGGTGCGGGCCATTGCGCTGACCCTACCGCGATTCGCCATGAACTTAAACTGAAGCCTTCCGGTGCCGACCGGTGCTGAGCCGGCGGATCAGCCGACCAGCTTGCGGGCTGCGCGTTCGATCAGCGGGATATCCTCAGGCAGTTCGCCCAGCACTGCAATGCTGCCGGTCTCGTCGCGGCGCACCAGCACCAGCGCGAATTCCGGTCCGGCACCTTCCAGCGCTTCCCAGGTCAGGGCCTCCAACTCGCGCAGCTTTGCCGCCAGCGCGGCGCGCACGCCCGCCTCGTCCAGCGCCGGCTTGCCCGCTTCTTCGCGGCGCAGGCGGCGTTCGGTCCTGACCACGCCCTTCAATCCGCCCTCGGCCGCCGTCAGGAAACCGGCCAGCGCGCCGCGTTCCAACCCGATGCGGTGCGCATGGGTGAGCACCGCAGCATATTCGGTCAGCCGGGTCTTGTCGTAATCATGCCCGAAAACCAGCTTGACCACCGGAGTCATCGGCGCGCGGTCCTGCACCGCCAGACCGCTATCCGCGATCAGTTCGGCAAAGTCCGCTGGCGATTCCTGCGCGGCGAGCGAGAAATCATACGCCCGGCCCACGGCGGCATAAAGCGCGCTGCGACTGCGGTCTTCGGTGGTGTTGGCGACATGCGCCAGTTCGCGCGCGGCGGCGAGGCAATCGTAGAGCCCGGCATCGACCGGCAGATCGTCGATGAAGGCAGGCGCGAGATCTTCGATTGCGTCCGCGTCGGCCGCCTCCTCAGTGTAACCGACTGCATGGACCGGCGCGTCGTCAGCCACCTCCTCGGCAAAATTTTCGTCGAGCTCGAATTCGGCCGGGTCGATCGCCTTCTTGGCAGGCGCTTCGATATAATCGGCAAGCGAGGCGAAATTGTAGCCCGAGGCGCTGTCGTCCTCGTATTCGCCGTCCTCGTCGAATTCCTCGTCATAGTCGTCGTCGAGCGTGTACTTGCCGAAATCGGGCAGCGGCAGATCGCGTGCCGGGTCGGCATCATCGCGGGCATCGGCGAACGAGGCGACCTTGTCGAAATCGGCCATAAAATCGTCGAATGGCGTCGGAACCGGAGTCGGAGAGATCACCTCGCCGTCCTCATGCGCGGGCGAATCGGCCCAATGGGTCACCGGCCCGGTTTCGCGGCGGAGCAGCTCCGGCGCGGGCTCGTCATTCAGTTCGTCATCGAAATCGAGTTCGAGCGCCTGGTCGATTTCGAGCAGCAGTTCGTCCGCAGTCGCCTGGTCGGCCATTTCTTTCCAGTTGATCACCCCGTAGATGAAATCGATGGTACGATTGTCGCTCGAATAGGGCAGCAGAATGCCGCGATAAAGGATGGCCTGGCCGCGCTGGTTGACGAATTCGGCTTCGAACCCGATTGGCGCCTGATTGGCGATAATCTGCATGTAATGGTCGGTGATGCGGCTCAGGAGCGAACGCGGCGGCACGTCCGACAGGCTCGCGATTGCGCCGTCGGTTCCGCATTCGTGTGCCAGCTTGTGGCCCAGGAACCGGACCGCCGGATTCTCGATCCCGAAGGAGAAGTCGAGCACGACGCTGTAGGGGCCGAAATCTGGAAGGCTCGCCGGATCGAGATCATCGATCAGCGGAAACATCTGTTCGCCCAGCAGGCTGGCCCAGTGATTATAGGCACGCACCTGCATCCGGCGCTCGTCCTGCCCGATCGCGTGCGGCGGCAGATCGTCGCTGGTCTGGCCATCGTCGTCGTGCACGTCCCAGTCGCGATCGTCACCGGCCTCCGCCGAAGCGGCAGGTTCGCCGGCATCGAAAGCGCCCCGCAGAGTGTCCATGGCCTTGATCCGCCCCTTCTCGTACTCGTCTGCCTTCCTTCTGGCGCTACGTGGTAAACATTGCGTTAAGCGGAATGCGGATGATTGAGCGGGAGTGGAGCGGGTTAGAAAAAGTAGCGCATCCGGATGGTGATGCGGCGGGTGCCCTCGCCCTGATCGAACACCGCATCCCGGAATTTGGGCGGAGCCATGCGCACCGGCGCGTCGCGCGAAAAGCCGTAGCCTTCCTTGGGCGCCATGCCCATCGCCCGGTCGGCCTTGCCATTGTTGTTCTCGTCATGCAGCAGCGCGATGGCATATGCGCCCGGCGCGACCCCGGTGAAGCGGATCTCGACCGTTTCTCCTGCCGGCACCACGGTGCGGTGGGCGGCAGGGTCCTTGATGCATTTGGGAAAGATGTCGGCCCGGGTGGTCATGCAGGCGCGCACCACGCCTTTGCTGGACCGCAGATCGGTGACGGTGATGATCACTTCGCCTGCCAACGCCGGACTCGCTGCAAGGCTGCCTACCAGCGCCATCAGCGCGGGCGCAAGTCTGGTCACATGACGACTTCGCGCGCGTGTCCGGCATCCTCGACCATCCGCCGCGACAGGCCCCGATCGGTCCCGCACAGCCGATCCCAGACCCGGAAATAGAGACCGAAATTGCATTGGTACTCCTCGTGGTGCCGCTCGTGATGGCTGGCTGTTATCAGCCAATTGCCCAACGGCGAGTGAACGAGCCAGCGCGGAAATACCTCCCACCCCATATGATTGGTCACCCCCATCACGGTAGCGATGGCGAGGACCAGGCCCAGCATGCTCAGGTGGATCGGCACGACAAACACCAGCAGCGGCACCACGATCGCGCCGGTCAGCGCTTCGATCGGGTGAAAGCTCATGGCGGTCCACACGGTCGGCGGGCGGCTTTGGTGGTGGACCGCATGGGCAAGGCGGAAGGCCTTGGGCCGGTGCATCCACCGGTGGGTCCAATAAAACCAGCTGTCTTGCACGGCGAGAAAGATCAGCACCGAAAGTGGATGATACCACCACGGCAGCGCGGCGAAATCGGCGGTGATCCGGCTCCAGCCGTGATGCTCCCAGCCCCACAGCACGATCCCCGCTGGGGTACCGTAGATCAGCGCCGATAGCAGCGACCAGCGGATCTCGCGCCCAATCTGCGCGCCCCGCCCGGCATAGAGCCCCGGCCGCATCCGCCCGGTTGCCCAGGCGAACAGCCCGCTCGCCAGAAAATAGCGCAGCGCAACAATGGCGGAGACCGCAAGGCTCACAATCAGGATGGCGAGCGGGAAAGGCATGTCGGGGGGCAACATCAGGCGTAGAGCTATGCCGTAAAAGGCGCGAACGGAACAGCGGCAATCGTTCCTGCCGCCGTCAGGCGTTGATGCATTAAGCCAGGCCGTCGATCGCCGCGCACAGGGGATCGATCAGCGCGGTGTGGCGGCGCATCGCGATTCGCGCCAAACGCTCGACCTCGACCTTGCGGCGCGCTGCTGCCAAGGGAACCAATGCGGCCGGACGCAGGATCTCGGCGTCATAACCATCGGCGACGATTACCCCGCAGATATCGGGCCGGTAAGCCTCGCGCTCGAGCGGGGCGCGGTCGAGCGCCGGGGGCGTCCCCCAGAAGAAGCGATCGCAGAAATCGAGGTAGTCCGGCCACTTGCTGTCGCCCAGCAGGTCGTTGCGGGCCACCTTGATCTCGACAATCACCACCTGTCCGCGCGCATCGATGCCCATCAGATCGGCCCGGCGGCCATTGCGGATCGGCACTTCAGGCAGGCACCAGATGTCGTTACGGGCGAACAGCCGGGCGATCCCTCGCGCAACGTCGGTTGCCAACGGTGCGACGACCAGCGACGAATCACGCACAGGAGATGTCTGGGGCATGGCGCAACTCCTGGAACGAACGAGGAACGCAGTCAAGAGCGCGACGACGGCGATTGCAGCGTGTTTGCGGCGCCGCCGGGCTGCGGTGTCACTGTGACGTCATTGGGCTGCCACGGACGGTTCGCTTGGCTCTTCGGCGGCGAGGATACGCAGCACAGCGGTGCGCGCGCCGTGCAGTTCGCGCCACAAGGTCAGCGCCGGGGCGGATGGGTCCTGCCTGCGCTCGGCCAGGATGCGCAAGGCCGCAAGGCCCGGCTGCAGCATCGCCTCGATATCCTCGACACCGCGCCACACCAGGTCGCGCTGCCATTCGCTCGCCTGCGCGATGCTTCCCGGCAATGTTGCGGGCATGGCATGATCGTGGCCGAGCCCGGCGAGCCGCGCGAGCTGATCGGTTTCGATGCCCAATGCCTCCCATCGACGGGCGAGCGAGCCGATCGGCGCGCTTGCGGCTTGGGCGGGTTTGCGCAGCGCGCGCATCTGATCGGGGGG
>DAIQNP010000022.1:12159-17261 GCA_036788335.1 Erythrobacter sp. | reverse complement strand
ACATAGAATCAATACTTTAGCCCGATTGCAAGGGGGAGTTTTTCAACACAATCGACCCAATGGCGGTCATTCGCGACCGCCAAATTGAACGTCTGGTTCTGAACAAAGCCGACATACCGCTCTTTAAAATGGCTTCAGCTTGAGGGTTCTATCAACTGCAGGGATAGCCTTCCGCGCCGTGAAACTCTCATCAATTGGGGTCGCAAGGCGCCAGCGGGGCATGGATGCGGCCGACCTTCGTGAGAGCGGCTCATGAGCCTATCCGACCGGCCGAAGTGGGGCAATCACGCCCGGGCATACTCAGCCGACGTGAGCGACTCAGGCACCATCAACAAGGTGTCCGCGCCATTTACTAAGAAAGTTCAGTGACAATTTGACGAGTTCTTACAACGAGAAAGTATTAATTTGAAATTAGTCATGTAGTATTTTTTGGCTTACAAAGTAACTGCCATCGGCCCATCCTGTCCACGGCTCGATTGGCCGCAAGGCCTATCCCCGGCTGATTGACCTTGACCCGGCTATCCCAGACCTTGGCTACTTGCGCGCCATGCTTGGGGGCATGGGCTGAGACGCACAGATTGCCTTGCGTTGGCCACGCCCCCGCATACCGCATGTCGAGGATTACGCTTAGAAAATTTGGCATCAAGCGCTCTGGGATGGGGGGAACAAGTCGATGTCGGTTGGTGCGACCGAGATCCTAGGGACGAGCCGTGCGATCGCGCATCTGCGCGACTTCGTCCCCAAACTTGGGCGCAGCGATGCCTCCCTACTGATCACAGGATCGACCGGCACCGGCAAGGAACACATCGCCCGTTCCGTCCACCAGCACAGCCACCGGGCGCGCAAGCCGTTTGTGGCGATCAATTGCGGGGCCATCCCCGACAGCTTGTTCGAAGCCGAACTCTTCGGGTTCGAGCGTGGCAGCTTCACCGGGGCGGTGCAGGCGCAAAAAGGCAAGGCGGTGCTGGCCGATGGCGGCACGCTGTTTCTTGACGAGGTGGGCGAATTGTCACTGCTATGCCAGACCAAGCTGCTGCGGCTGCTCGAAGAACGCGAGGTGCAGCCGCTCGGCGCACCGCGCCCGGTCAAGGTCGATCTGCGCGTGGTGGCGGCCACCAACCGATCGGTCGAGGGTCAGGTGGAGGAGGGCAGCTTTCGCTCCGATCTCTATTTCCGGCTCAATGTCGCCCGGATCGTGTTGCCCGACCTGTGCGAGCGGCCCGAGGATATCGCGATCTACCTCCTCCACTTCATCCGCCATTTCAACGAGCGCACCGGTTACAATGTCGGCGGCCCGGACGCAGAATTGCTTGAGGTGCTCAAACACTATGATTGGCCCGGCAATATCCGCGAGGTGCGCAATTTCGTCGAAGGCGTGTTCATCGACCCGCCGCACGGCGCGATCGGGGTAGATCACATCCCGCAGGCGTTCATCCAGCTCCAGCGTTCATGGCGGCGCACCGGCACCGAGGAGCGTGACCGCATCCTTGCCGCGCTTGAGGCGACCGATTGGAACAAGGCCGAAGCGGCCAAGGCGCTGCGCTGGTCGCGCATGACACTCTATCGCAAACTGACCAAGCATCAGGTGACACGCGGCGGGCTGGGCCTGTGACACCTGTCGCACGGCGCGGCGTATCATGTGACACGGCGCACTCCGGAAAACCATGCCTAAGCATTTGAAATAACGGCATTCCCGAATCTGGCACGCGGCTTGCGACACCTTGCTCGATGCAGGGAGTTGCGGACCGATGAAGCGCTTCAAGACCGGTCAAGAACAGGATCGCCACCCGGGCGCCGAGGGGCCGGCTGCGCTTTATGTCAACTACTTCGAGATGGGCTATAATCCGTTCGAATTCCTGATCGATTTCGGCCAGTTCCACCCTGGCCTGACCGGCACCGAAACCGATGGCGATGGGACCACCGTGATCCATTCGCGCCTCGCCATGGCGCCGCCCTATGCCAAGATGTTGACCGAGATGCTCGTCCGCTCGCTGCGGAATCACGAAAGCGAGCATGGCGAGATCCTGCTGCCCGCCAGCACCGACACCCTTCCCCCGACTGTCAGCGAAGACCTGCTGGCACCGCTCAGCGACTTCGAGGCGCGCGCCCGCGCGCTTCGGGCGGCTGCGCAATCTGTCCGTCCCTCCAACCACAAGGTAGGCTCATGACCGCGCAAATCTCACCAAATCGCATGGAAGTCAGCGATCGCTTCCCGATGCTCGGCTTTGCCGTTCGCACCAGCCAGCCCGATGTCGAGGCCGAAGTAGTGATCACTAGCGATATCGCCCTGTTCAGCCCGCAGAACCGCCAGATGCGCACACCGGCGAATTTCTACACCAGCCGCGAGCATGGCACGCTGACCGTGCCGCGTGGCGACGGGGTGTTTGTGGTGCCGCCTGAAGTGCTGGCGCGCTTCATCGGGAGCGACAAGCTCTATTTCGGGCTGGCGACGGGCCGCAGTGGCAATGGCGGTTTGCAGGTCGATGCCCTGCCGCGCGATGGCAGCCCCTATGTGTCGCTGCGCGGCTTTACCGGGCGCACGTTGCGCCGTGCGTTCGGCAGCATGCGGCGCACCGCCCCGCGGCTCGAATGGGCGGGCGATCAGCCGCGGCCGGGCAGCGAGACCGCGCCGGCAGCGGGCTCAGCGCCCGCAGCTGCGGCCCATCCCGGCACCGCTACGGCGCCCGGCAATCCGCTCCCGCCGGTTCCCTATGATGACGGCTTTGGCCCGATGCCGGAGATCCCGGCGCGCGAAAGCCGCCATGTCCCGCAGCCCGCCGCCCACGTGCGGGGCCTGCGCGGCATTCCGCTGTCACGCGCGACGGCTGCTCACGGCGCGGGAGCGGGGCGCACCGCCTTTACGCTTGGTAGCGGTTACACCGCGCATCAGGCGCTCGATTACATCCGGGGGCTGGTCGAACAGGTGGTCGATGCGGTGGGCTCGGACGCAACACCGCCAGCGCTGCTGCGGCTGGGCAACAACAGCGGCACCTTCACCGAGATCTGGGAAACCGTTCTCACTCCGCTCAGCTGGACCAACCCCGTCTATGCCTTCATGAAGGCGCTGCCGGGTCTGGCGCGGTCAAGCGGCGTGACGCTGTCGATCGGGCCGACGATCAGCGGTGGGATGTTCGATGCCGGCGTCGGCGTGGTGTTCGCGCCCGATGGGCAGGTCGCGCTGTTCGGCCAGACCGATTTCGAGATCAGCCTGTCGAGCCTCGGCGACCTTGTCGACAATCTCAAACTCGCGCTCGCCGCCAGTTTGAAGCTCGGATACAACAACGGCGGTCTCGACGGCTTCGAAAGCCTCGGCAAGGTTGCCGGGCTGATGGAGGGTGTCGAGGTGGTCGTCGGCGCCGAATTCTGGCTTGATCGCGACGGCCGCGGCCTCGGCGGAGCGGTCAGTATCGGGGTTGGCTTTTCGATCCAGCTGAGTGCGGAAGAGGCGGCCGCAGGCTCTGCCCCCGCGATTGTTCCCCCCGCGCTTCCCGGCAATCCGCGCCAGCGCGCCGAACGGATCGGCGGCGGCTTTGGCCAGCGGATCGGCGAGGCGCTCGATCTCGGCCTTGCGCCGGAGGCCCTGAGCCGCCTGCTCGACACGCTCGATCCACCCGCCGCCGCCAAGCCGCTGGGCGCGGCGCTGGGTAGCCCGGTGTGGTCGATCCATTGGGATGACATCCAGCTGGTTGCCCAGCCGACCGACAATGGCTGCTGGGCGACAACGCTCGCCATGCTGATCGGCTGGCGCGATCAGGTCAGCATCGCGCCGGAGACCATCGCGCAGCAATGCGGGCGCGATATCGCCAACGGCCTGCCTTGGGCCGAACGTGCCGATGCGGCGCACCAGCTCGGCCTCGGCACGGTGCCTCCGCAATCCTACCTGCCCGAGGGATTTGCCGCGCTGATCGAGAACCACGGCCCGCTTTACGTTGGCAAGATGGCGAGCTCTACCACGCTGTCAGGGCATGCGGTGCTGGTCGCCGGGATGTATTCCGACGGGACGGACCATTTCATCCGCGTGGTCGATCCGTGGGACCGGGCGGTGGGAACCCCCGGTGCGCCCGGCGCGCACGGCCCGGGCCACACCCAAGGCAGCCGCTACATCATGAAGTACGAGGACTTTCAGGCCGAGTACGAAATGGCGGCCGATGGCGATCCGGCCTATGTCCAGATCATCTATGCCGGGGTTCCGGCGGGGCGGACGATCAACCGCTCGCTCTCCGCGCCGATCGGATTTGCGATGTCGGCGCCGCCTGCCGCGCACAAGCTCGCCCCGCCGCCCCGGCCGCAGGCACGACCAATGGGCGCCGCCGAGATCGCCGGAATCGCGATCGAAGTGATCAACAGCTCTTCGGGCGACATCGCCAAGAACCTGTCCAACTGGCCCGGGATCAAGCATCCGCGTGATCAGGCGCCGCCGCAGGAAGCGGGGTACCAGCCGGGCGAGATCAACCTGCGCGACTGGCCGATGGTTGGGGGAACCTTCGGGATGGACGACATCTATTGCTGGCTCAAGATCCGCTGGCAGTACAACGGTACCTCGCTCGGCAGGATCTATATTACCGCCGATGGGCAAGATGATGCCGTGGGCTGGGGGCTGACCGTCACCACCACTATAGAGGACGACTCGCGCTTATATGCCCGATCGAGCCAGGCCAGGCTACCGGGAGCGGATCAGGTGCCGGCGCTGCATATCAACATTGATTACGTGTTCGACGAAAGCATCGTGGCCGATCAGATCGCCAACACCCGGGTTTCGCTGTTCGCTGACGGGACCCACGCGATCGAGAGCCGGTGGGTGCAGCATTCGCGCCCCGGCGGCGGCAATCCGACCAATGTCGTCCGGCCGTTTGAACACGCCTGACGATGGCCTACCGGCGCACCCTTCCTTTGCCGCCGCCCGTCTTGGGCCGCGAGGCTGGCTCCCGCCAGCCCCCGATGCCGCGCGCGATGGCGGGGCTGTGGGACCGTTCGGGCGGGGATGAACCGCCGTCCGAAATGGCCGAAGAACCGCAGGCCGAGCCGCTGCACGTGGCGCGGCAGGTCCATCTCCTCGTAGATGTCGAGGCATTCGATCGCGACCGCCGCCCCCACCGGATGCC
>DAIQNP010000022.1:2942-12149 GCA_036788335.1 Erythrobacter sp. | reverse complement strand
CCGAGCCGCAAATCGGCGCCGCCGCCCGCCAGCCTGCCACAGCCACGCTGGGCCGGCGGGCAGGCGCGCTGACCGACGAGCTCGATTTCCCCGAATTCGTCGCCTCGCTGATCCACGGCACCTGGGATGCGATGGTGGACAGCTCGATCCGCCAGATGGATGCCTATGCCGACTTGGTAGGGGCAATCTCCAAGCCGCTGTCGCAGTTCCGCGACGAGAACGTCACCTCCAATCAGGCGCGCGATTGGCTGGTGGCGCAATATCCGGGCGATCTGGCGCTGGTCCGGGGCGAGAGCGAGCCGCAGGTGGTGGCGCGCGGCACTGCCGATGAATTTGGCGATCCGCCGTCGCCCGCGTGGCTGCGCGATTACGGGGCCGAGGGCCAGGCGCTCAGCACGGAACTGATTGAGGAGGTGCTCGTCCCCGCCGCGCGGGACCGGCTGGCGGGCGACCGGATGCAGACGCTCGCCACGCTGGTCATGATGGGGATGAACCGGATTGTAGTGCGCGACGGCTCGATCACCGCGCGGCTCAAGTTCCGGGCATCGGCGGCGGACAAGACCGCGGTTGATTATGCCGTCAGCGATGATCCCGCCAGCGCCACACCGACAGGCAGCTGGTCGACCCGGGGCAGCACCGCCTATGCCGCGCCGGTCACCAAGGTTTCGACCGTGGGCGTGAACGCGCAGACCGACACCACTCTCAATGCCGAACTGTTCGGAGAGGTGAAGATCAATTTTGCGAGCGAGACCATCCCGCTCGATCGCTTTGTAGATGACGCGCGCCGGACCCTGCTCGAACGCGCGGCCAAACCGGCGCAACTGGCTGCTCCCGCGCCTGCGCCAGCATCCTTGCCCGCGCCCGCCGCGCCTGTCAGCGCACCCGCGCCCGCACCCGCACCCGTCGGTGCACCCACCGCGCCAGTGGAGCCGCGGTCATGACCGGCGCACGGCGCAGCCTTGAAGATATGATCGGCGAGCTGGCCGAAGGCCTGCTGCTGCAGCTGCAGGACGGATCCTTGCGGCCAACCTCGATCGACGTTACGCTCCCTGTCGAAGCCCGGATCGAACAGCGCACCGCGGCAGAAGGCGCGGCGCTCACGGTGATCGCCGATGCGCCGCGCACCCATACCCGCACCGATTTCGATCTACCGCTCGGGCGGATCACGCTCTCGCTCGGCGTCACGCCGTGGGAGGGGCTGTCATGAGCGGGCTGGGCGGCAATCAGGCGGTGGCGCTGGAGGATTTCATCCAGGCGGTGCAATCGCAGCTCGACACGGCGCAAACCAGGATGTCGCTCAAGGCGCAGAACGACAAGCTGCCGCTGACCTTTGCGATCCGCGACATTGCCATGGACCTCAAGGCCCATGTCGAACTGTCCGATGGCGAGGTGCGGATTCGCCCCGCCCAACCGCAGGACAAGGACACCACGGTGCTGCGGATCGGCTTCACCGCGATCACCAAACCGATGATCGAGGAAAACGCTGTCCAGTTGGCGGTCGATGATGATCAGGATGTTTCGCTTGATTCGCTCGGTGATGATCTTGCGCCTGACGAGCGCCGCCGCCTTGAGGGGATCGGCGTTCGCACGGTCGCCAAGCTGGAAGAAATGCGGCGGCGCGGTCTGGCGGGATCGGTGGGGCGGATCACGCGCCTGCCGGTCGACCGGCTCGAAAGCGTTCTGTCACGCGCCACCCGGCCGATGGTTGACGATGTTTCGAGCGAGGCCGACACCTCGGGATCGAGCGAGCTGCGCCAGCGGCTCCGGGTGCGCGGGCGCAATCTGCTGCGCGACGGGGTGCCACCGCGCGTCGCAATCGGCGGGCGTGAGGTTGGCGTGGTGCAGGCCAGCGACGATGTGATCGTGCTCGAACCCGGCCCCGACCAGTTCGCCGGGCAGATGAGCCTCGAATATGATCCGCGCGCGCGTACCGAGGTGTGGTTCGATCAGAGCCAGCTGTCATCCTTCGGGATGGCGGGCGCTGCGGTGCCGCGGCCCGGCAATGGAGGCTTGGCATGAGCGCCGCTGGCCGCCCGCTGCTGCCATGGGCGCATCGCTCGGGCGCCTATGCCTTGCCCACCAGCCTGCTGGTGCGCCTCAAGCTGGGCGAAGTGCCCGAGCGAATTCCGGCAGTGATGGATATCCGCCGCGGCGCGGGCGCGGCGGCCGAGACATCCGGGCATGGCGCGTTTGACCGTGTTGCCAACACCTTCGGCACCGCGGTGCGGATCGCGCGGCTCCACGCGGCCAGCCGTGCGCTCAGGACGATCGGCGCGCGCCATGTCGGCTATAGCGAGGCAGAGCAGGTCAGCGGCGTGGCCCGGATGCTGCGCCTCGATGTTGCGCCGGGCACCCACGTGGGCTCGCTGGCGATTTCGTTGATGCAGCTCGATCTCGTCGAATCCGCGATCCCCAATTACGTCACCACCGTTGGTCTTGATGGCCCCGTGCTGCCGTCAATGCCCGGACAGGGTGACGACGAGGATGAAGGCGGCTGGGCCGCCCACGATCTGGTCAACGCGCGCCGTGCGCTCGCCTATTCGGCGCGGCAGAGCGGGGTGGTGGTCGGCGTCGTCGACAGCGGCCTCGCGCTGGCCCATCCGGAATTCAAGGCCCGCCTGCGCCGCGGCGTCGATACGGTAGATTTGGGGCGCGGCGATCTGGCCGGCGGTATCAGGCTGCTCGGCGACAATAGCGGGGCCGATACCGACCCGAGCGACCGCTATGTCGGGCATGGCTCCGGCTGCGCGGCGATCATCGGCGGCCAGGGCCGCGACATTCCGCCCGGCCTTGGCGGGCAGTGCACCATGATCCCGGTCCGCTCGCTTGGCGCGGCGCTGTTTCCCGGTCGCACCACCCCGATCGGCATAGGCGCGCTGAGCGATCTCGACATGGGACTGGTGCTGGCAGTGCAGCTTGGTGCGCAGGTCGTCAATTGCAGCTTTGGCACCGATGACGAGGCGCTTGAGCCCGGCGCGCCCAAGCCGCACAGCGAAGCGGTAGCCTTTGCTGAGGCACGCGGCTGCGCGCTGGTGGTCGCCTCCGGCAACAGCGGCGATCGGCGCACCTATTGGCCCGCTGCCGATCCGCGCGTGATTGCGGTCGGATCGGTCGGGCTGGACCGGCAAGTCAGCACCTTCTCGACCACCGGCAATCATGTCGCCCTGTGCGCGCCGGGCGAGCGGATCCGCACGGCCGGGCTGGGTGAGGGCTATCAGCACGCCACCGGCACCAGCTTTGCCGCGCCCTTCGTGACCGGCACCGCCGCACTGCTGATCGAACGCGCGCAGGCGCGTGCGGTGGCGCTCGATCCGGCGCAGATCAAGTCGCTGCTGATGGCCAGCGCCGCCCCGCATCGCCCCGGCGTGGGCGAGGGGCATGGCACCGGCGTGCTCGATGCCGCCCGCGCGCTCGAACTGCTCGATGCCGCAATCGACGCGGATGACACCACCGAATTCGGGGGCGCCGATGATGGATAACCTGCAAGCTTCAACCACGCCCCTTGTTGCAATGTTTCCGAATGGAAGGACCGATCATGGCTAAACCCACCCCTGACGCCAGCAAGACTGCAACGCCGGCCGCTGAGCCCGCTGCCGTTTCGCCGACGTCTGTTACCAAGACCGCCGACCCCGCCGCTACGACCCCTGCGCCGGCAACGCCGATCCCCGCCCAGCCGCCCCAGCGGGGCGCTGGAGGCGGCGGCGGCAGTGGCAGTGGCAGTGGCGGTGGCGGCGGCAGTGGCCGCAGCGGCGCTTCAAATTCGGGAGGACCCAAAATGATGAACATCAATTTCTTCGATATCGCCCAGCGCGAAGTCAGTGCACGCACCCGGATCAAGGATGACTGGCAGATCCTCGAAAACCGCGCCAAGAAGCTCAAGGGCACCAGCGGCGCGCTGGGAGATGACGATCAGAAGGAATACGAGCGCCTTGACGAGCTCAAGGACATCGCCGCTGGAAACGCCGGACCGCCGCCGCAGTTCCTTGACCCGCTGTTCGCCTCGACCCGCGCCTTGCTGGCCAAGAACGATTTCGGTCTGACCGCGATCGATGTCGAATATGCCTTCAGCGCGCGTCAGCCTGCAGCGGTGCTCAAGTTCCCTAACATTGCTGCGGGCAAGGACGCCGATACCGAAGTCGTCCGGGTCGCCCTGACGCTCGGCCTGCTGCAGTTGTGGGACGCGCCGCTGCCGCAGCTGGTGTCGGATGCGAAAGACGACTCCGATCGCAAGCGCAAGAACTACAATGCCGTCCCCGATCACAGGCACAAGAACTACAATGCCTTCGGCGAATCCCTCGTGCGCGCCATGGCCCGTGCGTCTGCCAACCTGCCGCTGGCGAAACAAACCCTCAAGACGCTGATCGATGCCGTCAACGTGCCGGGCGACCCGCGCTCGCCCGAAATCTCCACGGTCGATTTCGCCAAGACCTTCCAGAAGCTGCTCGACAATGACGTGCTGGTTTCCGATCCGAGCCTCAAGCTCCAGATCGAGAACGCCTTTGAACGCGTCCAGCGGATCGGCGACGATGCGCCGCTGCACGAATTCGTGCTCAATCTGCCCGATCTCGAAGCGGCGACCGATATCGAGGTGATCCCCGAACATTGCCGCCTGATGGGCTCGTTCATCTTTGCTTCGGCCTTCGAGGAGCTGAAGGCCTTCCAAGTGGTCGACAAGCTGGTCGAGCTGTCGCAGCGCGGCGAAATCCCGCTGATGCGCGGGCCGGCGGGCACCCAGCTCTACAATTACTGGCGCGAAGCACCGAACCGGATGAGCGAGGTCGAGCGGCAGAATTTCTACGCCATGACCCTCGGCCTGCCGACCGGTCAGCCGGGTATCGGCGTGAACACCGACTTCCAGGATCTGTGGCTGCGGTTCGTCTCCTCGGTCTCGACGCTGGTGCGGGAAAGCCGGGTGGAGAACCTGCTGCGTTCGAACATTCCGCTCGCTGTCAACCAGCAGCAGGTCAAGAAAGCAGCGCGCGATCTGGCGCACAACATGTCCTCGCGCGGGTACGGCATGGCCTTCTATGCTGCGGCCGATCTCAACAAGCAGATCAACGAGATCATCCAGCTGCTTAGCAGTAAGGAGCTCCAGCGCGTGTTCGGCGCGACCAGCCCCTATGACGTGATCGAGCAGGTTGCCCAGACCGAACTGGGCGGGGCGCGCAATTCGTCCAAATACCGGATGCTGGCGACCTCGGGCGCGATCATCACCAACTGGATTGCCGATCATGCCAGCCGACTGCGCGATCCGACCTTGCCGATGATCGACCTCCAGAATGTCGCCTATCCGCCCGCCCGCGCTTCCGGAGCGACCGCGGTGTCGAACCCGACCGACTATGATCTCGTCAATGCTTGCGAGATGTGGCTGGCGGACTCGGCGATGGGCGATGATCGGGTGGCGATCCTGTCCGAGCCGCGTGAAAGCCCGCAGCATTCGAGCCGCCCGATCCAGATCCCAAGCATCGCCCGCGATCTGCTCGAGGGCGCGGGGCTGGGGCTCGGGATGGGCTTTGGCGGGGGTTATGGCGGCGGATACGGCGGCGGGAACGGCCATGCCAATGGCGCGGCTCCCGCGCGGGCCAATGGCCGGTCTTACGGCGTCTACTAATCCCCCGGCACAAGGAGCCTCGCCATGCATTACGAACCGCTCAGCGCGCCGCTCAAGTCCCGCCTGCAATCCGCGGCGCGGACCCTGCGCACGGCCAACCCGATGAGCTATGTCAACGGGTTGATCGAAGACAGCTTTGCCTATCCGATGGGCGACAGCCGCTATTTGCGCAACCATCTGGTGCAGGGCGCCGCGCCGTTCCTGCCGAAGTTCGAATCCGCCCAGCAGCGGGTGCTGTCCTTCGCGCTCGAACCGCTCGGCCCCGATGCCTCGCCCACCGACCGGCGCGACGGTGCTACGCGCGAAATGCGGCGGCTGGTGAGCGACAATTTCGGCAATGCGGCGCTGCACTGGCTCGACAAGGCGAGCGAAAGCGAGCGGTCGCTCGCCCGGGGCGGGGCGATGAACTATGGCGCGTTCTTCGGATCGAGCTTCGATGGTGACGGTCTGCAAAGCGCGACCATCACCTATGAAGGCGGGGTCGGCGCGCATTCCAGCATCAATCCCGATCTGGCGCGGTTGGTGATGGCCTCGATGGCGGCGATGCCGGGGCTGCGGCAGCTGTTCACCACGCTGGTCGCGGGCCGCGATTACGGCAGCCAGTGGGTGACATTCCTGCTCACCAATGGCTTCCGGCTGGTGGAGATGCAGCCAATGCTCGATGAGCTGGGGCTGGGTCAGCGCCTTGCCGGGATTCTGCAGGTTGTGGGCGTCGCGCTGGGCGGGCGGTTCGACATTCCTTCGGGCGCTGCGCTTGTGGCCTTCGGACGCGGGCCGGAAGGGGTCAGCCTCGAATTGCAGGTGATGCTCGACGCAATCCCCGATGTGCCGCCCAACTTCTTGCAATTGCTGACGATGAACCTGCGAGAGCGCCCGCGCGAGCTCGCCTCGCTTGAGCGTTTCCTCGAAGCCTTCACGCCCGAGGACAATATATGGCCCGGCCGCTTCAGCATTCTGACGATCCGGATCGGCCCCTCGGGCCCGCCGCGCATCGGCTTGTCGTTGCGGCCTGTCGAATTCGAGATCAGCCCTGCTGCCGCGCTGGTGGGGGCTGGCTCTCTGTCCGCGCTCGCCTGAGTTTCCCGCCGCCGGGGCCTCTGCCGAGGACGCCCGGCCCTGAAGGATGACCACCATGACCGCGCTTGCCGATGCCCTTTCGTCCCCTCCTGCTGTTGCCCCGGTCCCGCCGCCCCGCCCGGAAGTGCGCGCCAAGGTGCACGATCTGCTCAGCGCCTCGCCGTCGTTTCACGAACTTCCGCCCGCGCGCCAACAGCAGGTTGCACGCGACACCGCCCTGATTGCCGATGCGTTGGTCGGCAGTCAGGTGCCGGGAGCCTCGTCGGTCATTTCCGAGACGATGGCGGGCGGCAACGATCAGTGGGAATCGAACCAGGAAGCGGTCGCGGCGATCGGCGAAGATCCGTTCACCGCAGGTGCTGCGCGAGAGGGTGCGGCGGTCGCGGGCGAATTCATGCGGCAGGTCAACTTCGTTGAATTTGTCTCCGGCCTGATTGACGGCGTGTTCAATTCAATTGTCACTTCGAACATCCAGCAGATGGAAGCCTATTCGAAGATGGTCTCCGACGTCTCCAAGACGCTGAACCAGTTCCGCGATGACAACACCACCTCTGACGATGGCAAGGACAATCTCGTCGATGCCTTCCCGGATGTGTTCGATATCGGTGTCGATCCCTTCAGCGGCGGGGGCGAACCGGCGTTGAAGCTTAAGGACGGGGTCGATCAGGACACGGCGCTGGCGCAGGTCCAGCAGGCACTGGGGCAGCACTCCGGCAGCGCGATCGAATCCATCGATGTTTCCGATCCCGAAGTCGCCCAGACGCTGATCCTCGCCTCGCGCCAGCAGATCGCCACATCACGCCAGCAATTGCTGGCAACCATGGTGCTGATGGGCCTGTCGCGGATTGTCGTCACCAACGGAAAGATCCAGGCCAAGATCATGTATGATTTCAACGCGTCGAGCCAGCGCGTCCTTTCGCGCAGCGCGCAGGCGCGGGACTTTGCCCGTGATGCGCAGGGCAACATGATCCTGACGACCGAAGAAGAAGGCGAGAGCGAAACCACCGACAAGGGAAAGCGTACCCGCGACTACACCTACGAAAGCGGTAAGGGCACCTACACCGGCAGCTACGACGCCGATTACTACACCAAGGGCAAGTATAAGTACGCCCAGAAACCGATCATGACCGCGACCTCGATGGCCAACGAGACCCAGACCGACAATTTCTCGGCCAAGGCGAGCCTGATGGGCGCAGTCGAAGTCAACTTCAAATCGGACTACCTGCCGCTCGAAAAGATGGCGACGCCCGAGATGATGGCGGCGATCCAGATGCGGTCGAAGCCAATCGACCACAACAAGCCGCAATATGTTCCGGGTCCGGCGCAGACCCCCGCGCAGGCACCCGGAGCACCCGCGGCATCACCGGCGCCCGCTCCCGCACCGGCACGGGCCTGAGCCATGACCGTGGTCTCCGCCCCCACCGCGCCGCCCGGCCTGTCGGCGCAATCGCTCGCTTCGGTGCGCCCGCAGGTCCAGGCCATGCTCACCCAAGTGCCCGCCTATGCCCAGCTCTCGCCAGAAGAGCAGGGCAAACTCGCGCACGACATGGTCAAAGTGCTGGCCTACATGAACGATCCCAACCGGGTAATCGAACAATCCGCGCCAACCCCGGCCCCGGCCCCGGCCCCGCTGGCCGAGGCGCAGCTTCTGCGCCCCAATGCCAACGAACAGACCCGCCAAAACCTGTCGCGCTCCCCTGGCTTTGCGGGCAAGGACTTCGTCGGCGGGGCGGCCCGCGAAGGCACCGAACAGTTCGGCAATCTCGTGAAGACGGTCGACTTCCCGGCCTTCGTCGGCGGGCTGATCAACAACGTTTTCAAGGTAATCGTCGAGACCTCGATCGAACAAATGAAGGCCTATGGCGAGCTGGTCGCAGCGGTTGCAAAGACCGCCGATGAATACATGGCCGAGAATATCGGCATGGGGCAGGGTCGTGATTATCTGGCGCAGCGGTTTCCCGATCTTATCGATGTCGAAGTGGCAGAGGACGGCGGCTCATCACTCAAGGTGATCGCCGAGGACAGCGAGTCCGCGCTGACCGAGATCCACAACACGCTTGGTATGCCCGGAGAGCCGGTGACCGACATCAGTGATGCCGAAGCGGAAACCGTGTTCGTTAATGCCGCAAGGCTTCAAATGGCCAAATCGCGGCAACAACTGCTTGCTTCGATGGTGATGCTGGGGATCAACCGCATCGTCGTGACCGACGGTACGATCAACGCCAAGGTCAAGTTTGACATGCGCTCGACCGATGAGGCGCGGCGGCAATACCGCGCCTCGGCCTCTGACCGGCAGACCAGCCGCAATCGCAACACCTCGGCCTTCGGCGGCACGTTCCTCGGCTTTGGCGGGGGGTCGGTGAACGTCAACGAGCAGTCGCACGTTGCCACGGTCAGCACGGGTGTGGACGAGACGAGCGAATCCAAGCTCGAAATGTCCGCGCGGCTGCAGGGCGAGGTGCGGGTCAACTTCAAATCGGACTACCTGCCGCTCGAAAAGATGGCGACGCCCGAGATGA
>DAIQNP010000022.1:0-2842 GCA_036788335.1 Erythrobacter sp. | reverse complement strand
TCGGCGCGATCCAGGGCAATGCTCAGCCAACCACGCCGCGTAACGTGGCGGCGGCGGCCCCGGCCCCGGCGGCGGGAGGCGCGGCGTGAACCCGCAAATGGTCGCCGCGCTGGATACCACTGCGCCGTTTGGCCTGCGCCGGGCGCTGGACGAGGCCGCCGCGCTGCTGCTTTCGTGCGAGCTGCTAGCGACCATGCTAGCCGATTTTGATCTGCCCGAACTGCCCCCCGGCCCGCGCGCCGATCCGATCCAGCTGCGCGCGGCGGCGAGCCTCTATCTCGCCTCGACGCTGGAGGCGGCGGGCGTGATTCAGGCGGCTGATGATCTCACCCGCCTGCTGCGCAGCGGTGCGGTGCAGGGCGATCTTGGCGCGGGCGCGCCGCTGGTCGAGGCCTTCTGGGACGATCGCCACCAGCGCGCCACCGAGACCGAGCGGCTGGCGCTGTTCGACCGCCTGTTCGGCGCGCCCGCCGGCCCGCAGGACATTGCGTCAGGCTCCAACCAGGAATTCGAGGAGCTGCTGCTCAACCTGTGCGATGCCTTGATGAAGGCGGTGGAAGGCGGCAGCCATGCGCGGGTGCGCGCGGCGGCGCTGGCGCTGGCGGAAAACCTTGCCGATGCGGCGAATGGCGTGGTGCAGATGCTGGCGGGCGAGATCCTATCGAGCCTGTCGGCGGCGGTGGCGATCCTCAATCACCCCGATCTGCGCCTGATGCTCGGCGGGCGTACGATGTGGGATGCGGTCGCATCGATCGACCGCCGCCTCAAGCGGCCGCCGCGCCCGACGCTGACCCATCTGCGCCGCGGCCGGGCCGGGATGGCGCTGCTCGCCTGGCTGGCCGACAATGTCGAGCGGCTCGATACCGGGGCCGGTCCACTGGTCGCGGTGGGGGATCTGGTGGTCGATGCGGCGATCGACTGGATCGATGAAACGCTCTCGATTGTGCGCGGCGACGATGGCCCGCCGGCCCCGCCCGCCGGTCGCAGGCCGATGGCGAGCTCGGGCTGGCACGATCTCGGTCGTTAGGCCGATGGGCAGCGCCGTTCTCGAAAGCCCTCCCGACGCGCTTCGCCTCGCTGTGCGTGAGGCGCTGACCCGCGACGGCGCTGCGCAGACATTGGGGGAGGAGGAGCGCCGCGACATCGCCCGGGCGTTGGTTCGCATTGCCCATGCCGCGCAATTGCTTGATGCCGAGGGCGCGCCTGTCGCACCCCCGGCAAAGCCGCTCGCCCGGGGCATGAGTGCAGCCGGTGCCTATGGCGGAAATGCGGTCGCCAACATGGCCGATACCGCGCGTCGAACGCTCCAGGCGATCAGCTTCCCGCGCTTTGTGTCGGAATTGATTCAGGGCGTGTTCCGGGCGATGCTGGAAACCAATCAGGCCCAGTTGCAGCAATATCTCAATCTGGTCCGAGCGGTGTCGCAGTCGCTCGATGGCTATGCCTCGCTTGGCGGCGGGGGCGATGATGCGGCCAAGCGCTGGCTCGCCGAACAATTCCCTTCAAGCTACGCGATCGAGGAACCAGATCCCGAGGATGTAGAGCGCGCCCGGCTCGATCCCGAGGAGGAGCTCGATCCGATCCGACTGACCACGCGCGGCACGCCCCCCAGTGCCGATGCAATCCGCGCCGCATTGGGCACAGAAGCCGATGCCGAAGTGCCCACCAGTCCGCAGGATCTGGTCGCCTTCGTCAAACGTTCGCTGGCGCGCAACCGGCAGGGGATGCTGGCGACAATGATCCAGATGGGAATGCAGCGGATCGTGATCGATTCCGGGCGCATCCACGCATCGATGCGGTTTCATATCGACGCGACTTCAGCGGCGGCAGAACAGGCGCATACCGGGTTTGACACGCGGCATTCGGTTTCGGCCAGCGCTTCTGGCGGGTGGGGACCGTTCAGTGCCTCGGCCGCGGTCAGTTCGAGCATCGGCTTCGTGCGCACTACCGATACCCAGACGGAGGAGCGCACCAACGCCTCGGCCGAGCTCAATTCCTCGGTCGAATTGCAGTTCCGCACCGATCAGGTGCCGCTCGACCGGATTGCCTCATCGCAAACGGTCGACCGGTTGCGGCTCAACACCCTCAACCCTGAACGCGAGTTGGCGATCGCGGCGGAAACCGACCGGGCGCGGATTAGTGCCAATCAGGCGGTCGATACGGCGCGGGCCAGCCGCGAGCGGCCCGCTCTGGCCCCCGGAGAGACGCTGGCCCCGCCGCCTGTGCCAGCCCGAACGGGCGGTACCACGGGCAGCAGCGGTACGGGCGGTACAGCGACGGGGGGTACATCCACAGGCGGTACAACAACCGGCGGCACGACCACAGGCGGCAGCAGCGCAATCGCGTCACCGCCCGCAGCCACAACAACGCCAAGGGCTTAGTCCTGCGCCCGAGCCTGTCGATTTGCTCGAAGCGCTGGGTCTGCGGTGACCAACTGCGGGCGGTGCGGGCATTGCAGAAGCGAGTGGCGCGCATCTAGCGGGCAGCACTGCGCAAACTGTAGCCATTCACGCTCACCTCTG
The DNA here is from genome assembly GCA_036788335.1 of Erythrobacter sp. Classification (GTDB taxonomy): domain Bacteria; phylum Pseudomonadota; class Alphaproteobacteria; order Sphingomonadales; family Sphingomonadaceae; genus Erythrobacter. Next base: position 320 of record DAIQNP010000022.1, on the reverse strand, counting down.
GTTAGTTCGACCAGTTCATTCGGTGCAAGATGCTGCCGGACATTGAAGCGGGGCTGCTCGACCGCGACGACATGATTGAAGCGGTCAGCGCGCTTAGGGCTTGTCGGCAGGTCCGCAGGTCGGCATGTGGGAGGGGGCAGAAGCCGGATAATCACCGCAGTATGTTTGACGTTGCACGTCCGCTTTTGGGAAGCGGGCAGTTTCCTGGGAATGACCGATTTTGGCAAAACCCGCCGGTCGGTACCTCGCCCTCGAACGGCAGGACAGTCCCGAGGCTGTGTAAAAACGCCGGAATATGCTAAGGTTCGCCCGGGTTGCGG
>DAIQNP010000021.1:11453-17366 GCA_036788335.1 Erythrobacter sp. | reverse complement strand
AGCGGCAAGTCGACCATCGCCAACGAGGTCGAAAAGCAGCTCAACCTGATGAACCGGCACACCTTCCTGCTTGATGGCGACAATGTCCGGCATGGGCTCAACCGCGATCTGGGCTTCACCGAGACCGACCGGATCGAGAATATCCGCCGGGTGGGCGAGGTCGCCCGGCTGATGGTGGATGCGGGGCTGATTGTGCTGACCGCCTTCATCTCGCCGTTCCGGGCCGAGCGGCGGATGGTGCGCGAGATGCTGCCCGAAGGCGAGTTCATCGAAATCTTCGTCGACACCCCACTGGCCGTGGCCGAGGCGCGCGATGTCAAGGGGTTGTACAAGAAGGCGCGGGCGGGCGATCTCAAGAATTTCACCGGGATCGACAGCCCCTATGAAGAGCCCGAGAATGCCGAGATCATCGTCAACACCGTCGACATGACGCCGGCGGAAGCCGCGCGCTACATCATCGACCAGATCCTGCCGTTGAAATGAGCGCCGCAGAGTGCAACGACGGCGAACTGGCCGCGCAGCTGGCTGCGGCAGCCGGACGCCTGCTGATCGAGGTCCGCGACAGCGGGATGTTCGACGGCAAGGCACTCGGCAAGGCCGGGGATGCCACCGCCAACCAGTTCCTGTGCCATGCCCTGCGCCACCTGCGAGCCGGGGACGGATTGTTGTCCGAAGAGGAAAAGGACAACGCCGCGCGGTTGGCCCTGAGCCGTGTGTGGATCGTCGATCCGGTTGACGGCACACGCGAATATGGCGAGGCGCGCCACGATTGGGCGGTGCATGTCGGGATGGCGCTGGACGGAACCGCCAGCATCGGCGCGGTGGCGCTACCGGGGCTGGACGGCGGAATCGTGCTGCGATCCGATCAGCCCGCCCCGCTGCCACCGATGGCCGCTGTGCCGCGTCTGGTGGTCAGCCGCACCCGGCCGGCGCGCGAGGCCGAGCAGGTCGCGCAGGCCCTGTCGGGCGAGCTCGTGCCGATGGGCAGCGCCGGGGCCAAGGCGATGGCGGTGGTCCGGGGCGAGGCCGAAATCTATCTCCATTCCGGCGGGCAATACGAATGGGACAGCTGCGCGCCGGTTGCGGTGGCGCTGGCGCACGGGCTGCATTGTTCGCGGATCGACGGGTCGCCGCTGGTCTACAACCGGCCCGACACCTATCTGCCCGACCTCTTGATCTGCCGCCCCGAATGGGCCGAGCGAGTGCTGGCGCTGGTGGCGGAGCTTCCGCCCGCCTGAAGGCGGCACTACTCGCCCTCGAACTGCATCAGCGCGCCGACGCCGATCCCGGCATCGCGCAGCCGTACCGCGCCGCCGAGATCGGGAAGGTCGATCACGAACAGCGCCTGTTCGACCACCGCGCCTGCCTGCCGCAGCAATTGCGCCGAAGCCAGCGCCGTGCCCCCGGTGGCGATCAGATCGTCGACCATCACGACCTTCTGTCCCGGCTCGACCGCCCCGGGATCCATCTCCAGCCGGTCGGTCCCGTATTCGAGGTTGTATTCGATCCCGATGGTGGCGATCGGCAGCTTGCCGGGTTTGCGCACGGGCACGAAGCCGATACCCAGTTGCACCGCGACTGCTGCCCCGAAGATGAAGCCGCGTGCCTCCATCCCGGCGATCTTGTGTGCGCCGGCGGCATCGGCCAGTTCGGCGAGGTGATGGACGCTCGCGCGCATTCCCTGATGATGGCCGATGAGGGTGGTGATGTCGCGGAACTGGATACCCGGAAGCGGAAAGTCGGGCACGGTGCGGACCAGGGCCTTCAGCTCGTCACGCGAAAGGAATGATGCAGTCATGGCAGGCGCCCCCCAAATTGCTGGCCAGTCGGCGGCCCCTCAAAGCAGAGCGCCCCGCCATCCGCAAGGGATGACGGGGCGCCGGTAACGTAAGTCTCGAACTTTCGGATCAGGCCTTCTTGGTCTTCTTCGGCTTCACACCCGACCAGATCTGCTTGTAGGACAGGAAGGCCAGCGCGGTGGCGAACACCAGGAACCCGAGCACGAACCAGCCGGTCTGCTTGCGCTGCACCAGCGAAGGCTCGGCCGTCCAGGTCAGGAAGGCGGCAACGTCAGCCGACATCTGCGAGATGCTCGCGTCGGTCCCGTCGGCATAGGTCACTTGGCCGTCGACTACGATCGGCGGCGCCATCGCGATGTTCACATTGGGGAAGTGCTTGTTGAAATACAGCCCGGGCGGGGTTTCGAAGCCCACGGCGGCGGCCTTTTCGGGGTCGGCTTCGCCATAGCCGGTCAGCAGGTCGTAGATGTAGTTCGATCCGTCATGCCGTGCCTTTGCCATCAGCGAAAGATCGGGCGGGATGGCGTTGTTGTTGGCCGCAGCAGCAGCGATGGCGTTGGGGAACGGCATCGGGAAGTAGTCGGTCGGCGTGCCGGGACGGGTGCTGGTTTCGCCCGTGTTGGGGTCGATTCCGGGAACGGTCCAGGCGGCGGCTTCCGCGTCGACTTCGGCTTCGGTGTAGCCCAGCTGGCGCAGGTTGCGGAACGCGACAAACTTCAGGCTGTGGCAGGCCGAGCAGACCTCCTTGTAGACCTGATAGCCGCGTTGCAACTGCCCCACGTCCCAAGTGCCCATCGCCCCGTCGAACGAGAACCCGCCGTCAGGGCCATCGCCATGTTCGTAGAAGGCATAGGATGCCTGCTTTTCCGGCGCAGGGCCGAAGGCGAAGTTGATGAAGCCGGGCACCAGCGACCACAGCACCAGCACGGCGGTGATGGCGAGGCCGACAATGATGCCTCCGAGGCGAATAGTCATGACCGAACTCTTTCTCGTTATCGGGTCAGAGGAACGCGCGTTCCGATGGGTTAATCCGACAGGGTGTTGGGGTCCGTCCGATCATTCGGCCGGTTGCAGCGATCCGTCGGGCGAGGAGCCGGGCAGGCCCGAAACCACGCCTTCGGGGTCGACTTTGCCGCCACCCGAGGTGCTGCCGGGCTTGTCGGTCCCGAGCACCGCTTCGGTGATCGAGAACGGCAGGGGCTTGGGCACTTCGATCTGGCTGATGATCGGAAGGATCACCAGGAAGTGCATGAAGTAATACGCCGTCGCGACCTGGCTCAGGATCACATAGGGTTCTTCGGCCGGCGCACCGCCGCAGATGAACAGCACCACCATGCAGGGGATGAAACCGAACCAGAAGAACTTCTGGAACAGCGGACGATAGCTGCCCGACCGCACCGGGCTCTTGTCGAGCCAGGGCAGGAAGAACCACAGCAGGATCGACCCGAACATCGCCAGCACGCCGAGCAGCTTGGCCGGGATCAGCGTGATGCCGGTGAAGGGGATGCCCAGGTCGCCGGTGAAGGCGCGCAGGATCGCGTAGAACGGCCAGAAGTACCATTCGGGGACGATGTGCGCCGGGGTCGAGAGCGGGTTGGCCTCGATGTAGTTGTCCGGGTGGCCCAGCGCATTGGGCAGGAAGAACACGAAGATCGTGAACAGGATCAGTGCAATGCCGAGCCCGAAGCCGTCCTTCGAGGTGTAATAGGGGTGGAACGGAACCGTGTCGCTTTCCTGCTTCACTTCGACGCCGGTCGGGTTCGACGAGCCGGGAATGTGCAGCGCCCAGACGTGCAGGATCACGACACCCGCGATCACGAAGGGCATAAGAAAGTGGAGCGAGAAGAAGCGGTTCAACGCTGCGTTGTCGGGGGCAAAGCCGCCCAGCAGCCAGATCTGCAACGGCTCACCCACCAGCGGGATAGCGCTGAACAGGCCGGTGATGACCTGCGCGCCCCAGAAGCTCATCTGGCCCCACGGCAGCACGTAACCCATGAAGGCGGTCGCCATCATCAGCAGGAAGATCACCACGCCCAGCAGCCAGATCATCTCGCGCGGGGCCTTGTAGGACGAATAGAACAACCCGCGGAAAATGTGCAGGTAGATCACGATGAAGAAGAAGCTTGCCCCGTTGGCGTGAGCATAACGCAGCGCCCAGCCCCAGTTGACGTTGCGCATGATGTGCTCGACCGTGCCGAACGCTACCTGCGCGTTGGCGGCATAGTGCATCGCCAGGACCACGCCGGTGACAATCTGGACCACCAGGAAAAACCCGGCGAGTACGCCGAAATTCCACATGTAGTTGAGATTGCGCGGCACCGGGTAACCGGCTCCGATCGCGTTGTAGACCAGCCGCGGCAGCGGCAATTTTTCGTCGATCCACTTGGTGAAAGCGGATTGCGGTTCATACTGCTTGGCCCAGGCGAAACTCATGGCGTTCTCTCGGCTTGATCGGTGTTACAAGGTCGGTCGATTGTTCTTATGGTGCAGTTACGCAGCCTCAGCCCACCCGGATGATGGTGTCGGAGGTGAATTCATACTCGGGCACTAGCAGATTGAGCGGTGCCGGTCCCTTGCGGGTACGGCCCGCGACATCGTAGTGCGATCCGTGGCAGGGACAGAAATAGCCGCCGAATTCGCCCTTGTTCTCGCCTTCGGCCGCGCCCAGCGGCACGCAGCCGAGGTGGGTGCAGACACCCATCGTGACGAGGATATCCTCGTGACCCGCCTTGGTCCGGTCCGCCAGGGTCTGCGGATCGCGCATGTCGACGCCATCGTCAGCCTTGGCCCGGGCGATTTCCTCAGGCGTCAGGCGCTTCACGAACAACGGCTGCTTACGGAAGCTGGCCTTGATGCTCTGGCCCGGCTGGATCGCGCTGAGGTCGATATCGGTGGTGCTGGCGGCAAGCACGTCGGCGGACGGCGCCATCTGGGTCACAAGCGGAAACAAGAGCGAAACCGCACCGACGCCCGCGGTGCTGAGCGCTGCAATGTGAATCCAGTCACGGCGGCGAACACCCTCTTCGCCATCGAGCATTTCGGTCACGCCTTGAGGAGTGGTGGCGGCGCCCGTCTCAGCCATTGTCAAATACCCTGCTCGTCTGGTCGCGCGGGCAGTTTTGCCCTCGCGCGGCCGCTGGTTGAATGTCCTGGGCTGGCGCCCGGGTGATCCGTCAGTGAAGTCGCGATCCGACGACTGCCTGCACCTTCCGGCGCTTCCAGTCTTCGGCTCGGGGCGCAGATAACGGCATTCGACCCAGAATCCAACCGTGTTTTCATCAAGGCCCGTTCGCTTAGGCGCAAGTATCGGTCAAGGCCGGGCGATCATGCTGATCTGGCGGCCATAACCGGGCTCGCGCTGCCGCGTGGACCGGCGATAGGAATGGTAACGCTCGACCTGTGAGAAAGTATCCCGACGATTGTCACCGATCTTTTCAATTCCTTCGCCGGCCAATAGTTCCGCAATGTAAGCAGGAAGATCGAACAGGTATCGGGGTATTCCCTCACGCTCGGGAACAGGGGCGAAGAGCCGTGCCGCCGCAGCGCCGAAGCGTTGGCGGAAGCTTTCGTCGACTTCGTAGCTGGCTTGCGCAATTGTCGGACCGATGGCGGCCGCGATTCCCGCCCGCCGCGCGCCGAGGCGCTCCATCGCGGCAATGGTGTTTGCAAGGACTCCGTCCACCGCTCCGCGCCACCCGGCATGGGCCGCGCCGATCACGCCGGCTTGCGGGTCGGCCAGCAGGACAGGCGCGCAATCGGCGGTGACGATGCCGAGCACGATGCCGGACCGTGCGGTCACCACCGCATCGGCGACCGGGCGGCCCTCGGGCGCATCGTCCCACGCGTCGTCCACCACCACCACGTCGGGCGAATGGACCTGATGCGGAGCGGCCAGCTGCCCGCCTGCCAGGATCGCCACGGTCGCAGCGGCACGCAGTGCGCGAACCGCCTCGGGCGTGCCGGGGCCGCCATAGCCGAACTGGTGCGCGCCGCCGCCGCTGCCGAAAAAGCCGTGCGGCACGCCTGCCAGCACCGGGCTGGTTTCGATGTCGAACGGGCCCGCGCTATCCATCGAGGCTGCGGGAGACCTGCTCGAAGGTATCGCGCGACAGGC
>DAIQNP010000021.1:0-11353 GCA_036788335.1 Erythrobacter sp. | reverse complement strand
CCGCGCTATCCATCGAGGCTGCGGGAGACCTGCTCGAAGGTATCGCGCGACAGGCCCTGCGCCGCCGCGATCCGTTCCAGCTCGGCCTTCATCAGGCCTGCGCGGCCCGGCTCGATCCGCCGCCATCGCCCCAGCGAGGGCACGAAGCGTGCGGCGGTCTGCGGGTTGATCGGGTCCAATGCGAGAATCACGTCCGCCACCATCCGGTAGCCCTCGCCGCTGGCTGCATGAAAGCCCTTGGGATTGCCCGCAAAGGCCATGTGGAGCGAGCGCACGCGGTTGGGGTTCTTCATGGTGAAGTCGGGATGATCGGCCAGCGCGCGAACCTGCGCGATCACATCCGGGTGGAGCGAAAGCGCCTGCAAGGTGAACCACTTGTCGACCACCAGCGCATTGCCCTTGTAGCGATCATAGAACGCCGCCAGGCGCTCCGCGCGCTCGGGGCAGTCGAGCCCGCACAGCACCATCAGCGCGTCCTGCCGGTCGGTCATGGTGTCGGCCGCGTCATATTGCTGCGCTGCCAGTGTCGCGGCGCGGGCCGGGTCGGCGGCGGCGATCAGCGCCAGTGCCTGCGTCTTGACCTTGCGTGCGCCGCGTGCTGCAGGATCGTCGGTCGCCACCGCAGCAGCGCGGGCGTGCAGCGCGCCGAGGTCCCGCGCCAGCGCGGTGCCGATCGCGGCCTTCAATCCCTCGCGCGCGGCATGGATCGCGCCGGGATCGGCCAGCCGTCCCTCAGTCGCCATCGCCTCGAACAGATAGGTTTCGGACGGCAGCATCATCAATTCGCCGCGCATCGCGTCGTCAAGCGCGCTGTCGGCCAGACAGGAGCCGAAGGCGCCGATGATCGCCGCCTCGCCCGCGTCCCGGTCGGCGGGGGACATTTCGCCATTGGCGCTGCCCACAAGGTGCCCGACCGCGAGTTCCTGCAAGGCTTCGGAACGGGCGAAGGGATCGTCGTCCTGCGCGGCGAGGAACACCAGATCCTCGCCCGCCAGCGAACGCTCGATCACGACCGGGGCGGTGAAGCCGCGGTTGATCGACACCACCGGATCAGGGCCAGCGAGCGGAAAGGTGAAGCTCTGTTCGGCCTCGGTCAGGATGACGAGCTGCTCCGCGCCGAGCGTACCAATCGTGCGGGAATGCACCGCGACGCGCAGCGGGATCGGCACCGGCAGCTTGTCGGGCTGGCCGGGGGTGGCGGGCACGGTCTGGCGCAAGGTCAGCATCAGCGAGTCGCCTTCGACCGCCTGCGAGACGGCGACGCGCGGCGTGCCGGCCTGCGAATACCAGCGGCGGAACTGCGCAAGGTCGAGCCCGGCCCCGTCCTCGATCGCCGTGACGAAATTCTCGCAGGTCGCCGCCTCGCCGTCGTGGCGCTCGAAATAGAGGTCGGTCCCGGCCCGGAACCGCGCCTCGCCTGCCATCGTCCGCATCATGCGGATGACTTCCGCGCCCTTGTTGTAGATCGTCGCGGTATAGAAATTGCTGATCTCGCGGTAGCTGTCCGGCCGGATCGGGTGGGCGAGCGGCCCGGCATCCTCGGGGAACTGCGCGCTGCGCAGGATCCGCACATCCTCGATCCGCTTGACCGCCTCGCCCCGCATGTCCTGCGAAAACAGCTGGTCGCGCAGCACGGTGAAGCCTTCCTTCAAGGAAAGCTGAAACCAGTCGCGGCAGGTCACGCGGTTGCCCGACCAGTTGTGGAAATATTCGTGCGCAATCACCCCTTCGACCGCGTCAAAATCGGCATCGGTCGCGGTATCGGGATCGGCCAGCACATATTTGGTGTTGAAGACGTTGAGACCCTTGTTCTCCATCGCCCCCATGTTGAAATCGCTGACCGCGACGATGTTATACAGGTCGAGGTCGTATTCGCGCCCGAACACCTGCTCGTCCCATTCCATCGAGCGATGCAGCGATTCCAGCGCATGGTCGGTGCGGGCGAGGTCCTCCGCGCGGACCCAGATGTTGCATTCGACCTCGCGGCCCGATTGGGTCGTGAACGGCCTCGAATTGGCCACCAGGTCGCCCGCCACCAGCGCAAAGAGGTAGGACGGCTTGGGCCAGGGATCGTGCCATTCGGCCCAGTGGGTGCCGTCGGCATTGTCGCCTTCCGCCACGCGGTTGCCGTTGCACAGCAGGATCGGGAACGCTGCCTTCGGCCCCTCCATCCGCACGGTGTAGACCGACAGCACATCGGGTCGGTCGGGAAAGAAGGTGATGCGGCGAAACCCTTCGGCCTCGCACTGGGTGCACAGCATCCCGCCCGAAGCATAGAGCCCCATCAGCTGGGTATTGGCGGCCGGATCGATTGCGGTGACGATTTCGACCGTGTGCTCATCGCCGGGCAGAGTGACGATCAGATCGGGGCCATCCATCCGCCAATCTGCCGGCGCGACATCGACCGTGACGCTCAGCGCGGTCAGGCTGTCCCCGTTGAGGCGCAGTTCGGGCGAGGCATCAGCCGCGGGATTGCGATTGACCTGCAAGGTCGCGGTGACCCGCGTCGCCTCCAGTCCCAAGCGGAAATCGAGCTGCGTGGTCGGCACGGCCCAAGGATAGGGCCTATAGTCGTCGCGCCGGATCACGGGCGGGGCGTGCGGGGTCGGGGCGGCATCGGCGAGTTCGGGGTTGCCGCCGGGCGTGGTGGGGGTGGTTGCGATATCCATGACCGCCGATTTAGGTTGATTTGCGCCGAGGTCCAATGGTTAGGTTGCGGGCATGGGGCAATTGCTGATCTTCGGGCTGGGCTACACTGCGGCGCGGATTGCCGCGGTGCTGCGGGAGCGCGGCTGGCAGGTGACCGCCACCGGCAGCGCGGGCGACATGGCTTTCGGCGACCGCGAGGCGGTGCTGGCGGCGCTGGGGCGGGCGAGCCACGTCCTCTCCTCAGTCCCACCTGACAGGGTCAGCGGCGGCGACCCGGTGCTCGATGCCTATGGCGAGGCGTTAAAGGGTTTCGGGGCGGATCAGGCACTTTCCTACCTCTCCTCCACCGGGGTTTACGGCGACCGTGCCGGAGCATGGGTGGACGAGGCAACGCCGACGATCGCGCAAAGCGGAGAAGGGCGCCGCAATGCGCGGGCCGAGGCGGATCTGGCGTGGCTCGATCTCGGTGCGCGTGCCTTCCGCCTGCCGGGGATCTACGGGCCGGGACGCAGCGCATTGGACCGGGTGCGGGAAGGCAAGGCGCGGCGCATCGACTTGCCGGGTCAGGTGTTCAGCCGGGTGCATGTCGATGACATCGTCAGCGGCGTGGTTGCGGCGCTGGAGCTCGACGCGCCTGCCGGAGCCTACAACCTCGGCGATGACCTGCCGTGCAGCGGCAACGAAGTGACCGAACATGCTTGCCGCCTGCTGGGGCTGGAGCCGCCGCCGCTTGAAACGCTGGAAGACGCCAATCTGTCGGAGATGGCGCGCGGGTTCTACATGGAAAACCGCCGCGTCGCCAATGGCAAGGCCAAGCGGGTGCTGGGCTGGCAGCCCGAGTATCCGACCTATGTCGAGGGGCTGGCGGCGCTGGTGTAATGGTTCACGCGAAGACGCGAAGATGTGGCGCACCGCCCGGAGGGCAGTCTCTTGAAGGTTCCAAGCTGGCATGAAACGCCTGCGGCAAAGGGCCGCCTTCTTCGCGCCTTCGCGTGAATCGAATCTTTCAACGCTTCTGCTTCGACCGCAGCGCCAGCGCCATTCCCAACAGCGCCAGCGCCGCTCCGAACGCCGCGAGCCATGTCCAGCGATAGCCCTCGAACAGGGTCGACAGCAGCATCGCGACGCACACTGTCACGATCGCGTTATAGGCCGTGCGCCCCGCGCCGATCTCGCGCACCAGATTGTAATGCAGCGGGAAGGTCACCACCGATCCGATAATCGCCAGATAGGCCGTCCCCGCCCAGAATTGCCACGCCTGCGGCACCGGCGGCGGGCCTGCGGTGGCGAAGGCAAAGATCAGGTCGAACAGGGTGCCGTACAGCATCGCCCAGGCCAAGAGGCTGACCATCGGCACCGCGCGCCCGGTCCGGTTGGCCTGCACCACATTGGCGATCGAGGCCGCCAGCATCCCGCCGATGGCGAGCGCGATCCCCAGCCCGACATTCCCGTCGAGCGGGGCCACCCGCCATTCGTGCACCAGCAGCAGCGCCACCCCGGCAATCGCCACCGCGCTGCCGCCGATGAATCCGGGCGCGATGCTCTCGCCGATGAAAACGCGTGCGAAGAACGCGTTGGGCACCATCAGCAGCGCGAACATCACCGCGACGATGCCCGATGTGATGTGCAGTTCGGAATGATAGACGAACAGGAAATTGCCGCTGAACTGCGCGATCCCGACGCCCAGCGCCAACAGCTGCTCGGGCCGGTTGAGCTTCAGCCGGTTGCCCATCACCAGCGCCAGCGCGAACAGCGCCGGGGTCGCCAGCGCGAAGCGGTAGAACACGCTCCACGCCGCCGGAACCCCGTCGATCTGTCCGGTGATCACGAACCAGGTCGAGCCCCAGATCGTGCCGGTCAGCATGAAGGGCACCAGCACGCGGGGGCTGAGCATCAGGGGTGCGGGCGTGGCAGTCACAGCGCGGCGATGGCCTTGCCCAATGCCTGCGCGTCCTCGGCGCAAGTGTTCCACGCCGTCACGAACCGCGCCGAATCCGGACCCCAGTCGTAGAAGGCGAAATCCTGCGCCCGCAACGCCGCGCGCTCAGCCTCGGTCAGCGAGACGAACAGCTCATTCGCCTCGACCGGGTGGAGCAGGCGGTCGGCGCAGCCCGCCGCCACCTCCTGCGCCGCAGCATTGGCGTGGGCGGCGTTGGCGAGCCACAGCCCGTCCTCCAGCATCGCGAGGATCTGCGCGGCCAGGTAGCGGCCCTTGCATTGCAGGTGACCGGCGCGCTTGCGGCGATAGCGCACCTGCATTGCCGCCTCGGGATCGAACAGCACCACCGCCTCGGCCCCCATCCCGCCGTTCTTGATGAAGCCGAAGGCGAGGCTGTCGACCGGGCCACTGGCTGCGCGCGCCGCCTCCTCGGGCGATCCTCCCCGAAACGCCGCCGCATTGGCGAAGCGCGCGCCGTCCATGTGCAGGCCGAGCCGCCGTTCCTTGGCGAAATCCCCCAGCGCGGCGAGTTCGCCCGGCGTATAGGCGCGGCCATATTCGCTCGCCTGCGTGATCGCGATGGCGTGGGGCTGGACCTGATGCACGTCGTTGCGGATCGGGTCGATCAGCGCGGCAAGATCCGCAGGCGTCAGCTTCGCGCCCTCGCCATCGGCGTGCATCAGCTTGGCACCGTGAAGGTAGAATCCCGGCGCGCCGCCCTCGTCGACCTCGATATGCGCCTCGCGGTGGCACACCACCCCGCCGTGCGGCGCACACAGGGTGGCGAGCGCCAGGCAATTCGCCGCCGTCCCGGTCGCCACCCACAGCGCCGCGCATTCGCGCCCGAACAACTTCGAAAAGCGCGCGTCGAGCACAGCTGACAGCGCATCGCCGTCATAGGGGTTGTCGGCGCTGTCGGCGGCGCGCATCGCCTCCCACACGCGCGGATGGACGGCGGCGGCGTTGTCGGACAGGAACGGCTTGTTCAGGGTCATCGGCCAAGGCCTCTAGAGCGCAACGCGGCCATGACAAGAGGCTTGCCGCAGTCACGATTTAACCTGGAGCACCCACATGAGCGAAGAACGCGCTGAACTGACGATCACCCATCACGTGCAGGGGCAGGGCGGGCGTTATGTCGCGGTGGTCGCGGGCGCGTCGGAAGAAGGCTATCTCGAATGGGAGCCGGGCGAGGACCGCGCCGGGGCCGAGGTGCGTGTCGCCACCCACACCGTGGTTCCCCGCGCCATCGGCGGGCGCGGCGTGGCCGCAGCGCTGACCGAACGGTTGGTGGAAGATGCACGGCGGCAGGAATTCCTGATCCGCCCCGATTGCTCCTATGTCGCCAGCAAGTTCGGCGACAATCCCGACTGGGCCGCGCTCAAGGCCTGATTCGGGGCCTGATCCGTGGCCTGATCGCCGGTTGGCTCGTCGGGATTCCGGTCGAGCCGTGAATAATCGGTGGTGGCGATCGATTCGAGCACCGCTGCGCGCAAGGCCCGCGCGCGGGCCAGCGGCACGCCGGGGATCGCGAAGGTCCCTCCGGCCAGCCCGAAATGCACCGTGGCATAGCCGCGCGCCCGCGCGATGATGCCCTGCCGCAGCTCGACCGAATGCAGCTTCAGCCGCGTGCCGATCATGCTGGTCGGCGCGAGCACCCCGGTGACGGCGAACACCAGCCGGTCATCCAGCGCATGGCGCTGGAACTCCCACGCGAACAGGTTGGCTCCCACTGCCAGCACCGCCAGCCCGACCGGGATCAGCGCAAAGCCGAAGGGCGCAAAGATCGCCACCGGCACGGCGATGATCAGAAACCCCAGCGCATCCGCCGCCGCCCGGTCGTTGCGATAGCGCTCGCTGGCGCGGTGCCATTGGGCGCGTTCGTCCGGCAGGCTGAAGCCGGCGGCGGTCACGATTCCGGCGATTTCCTCCATCTGGGCGAAGGGCGCGACCACGTGGCTCGCCCCTTCGGCATCCTGCGCCAGGCTGACGAAGCTGAGGGAACGCCAACCGAAACGGTAGCGCACCATGCCCGTGCCGATGACCAGCGCCTGCACCCGGTGGGCCGGCATCACCACGTCGGTCCGCGTCAGCAGCCCGCGCCGCCGCCGGAACCCGCGCGCCGACCGTTCGAGCACGAAGCCCCAGTCGCGCAAGACAGTGCGGATCACGCCCGTGGCCATGCCGATCACGATCAGCCCGAAAATTCCCGCCACCGCGCCCGCCGCCTGCATATAGGGGCCGAGGCTGGCGAGGACGCTGCTCTGTTCCTCCAGCCAGGTCCGCCACAGGTCGAAATTCCAGAAATTGTTGCCGGTCACACTGTTGGCATATTGCAGCGCGCCGCCGAGCACCGCGAAGACGGCGAGCGAGAATTCGAACAGGCCGAAGGTGAGCAAGCGGCCCGGACCCATCCGGAACAGGACCGCGGCATCCTCGGCCCCGAAACCGGCTTCGCTCCGCGCCGGGGCGGCAGTGTCGCCCGCAGCGACCGCCTCTTCCTCGCGCCGTTCACGTACCAATTGGCGCAGGCGTTCGCCTTCGGCGGCGCTGAGGTATTCGAGCGCGAGGTCCTCGCCCCCGCCCGCCCCGGTCTCGAACTTGACCGCGACCAGCCCGAGCAGGCGCGGCAGGGGTCTGGCTTCCAGACTGACATCCTGGATCCGCTCGTAAGGCACCGAACGCGCCGCGCGGCTGAGGATGCCGCTTTCGACCCGGATGTCGTGCTCGCCGATGGTATAGGTCAGCCGCCGCCAGCCGACATAGCTGAAAGTTGTGCCGATCCCGGTGGCGACCGCTCCGACGGCAAGCCCGATGAGAATGCCCCATCCGCCGATCCCGGTGCCGAAGGCCGCCGCCACGGCGGGAAAGATCGCGTTCTGCAACGCGCCGATCGCGCCGACGACAACGCTGACCGGAGCCGTGCGCTGCGGCGCGGTCACATGCTGTCCCGGCGGATATGCGCGCGGATGCTCTCGCGCATGTCGCGCGCCAAGGCCTCGCCCAGACCCGGCAGCTGGACCGAGGCATTGTGATTGCCCGCCGTGTGCAGCGTCAGCGTGGCGATGCCGAAGAAGCGTTCGAGCGGGCCTTGGTCGACGTCGATATGCTGGACCCGGCCGAACGGAACCACCGTGTCCGATCGCCACAGCAGGCCGCGCACCACCCGCAGCCGGTCGGCGCTGATCTGATAACCGCGCGCATGATAGCGGCGCGAAGGGATGCGGATCACCAGCGCCGTGGCAATCAGCAGCACCGGCCCGGCGATCACGCCCGACGGCAACAGGGCCTGATCGGCCAGCCAGAATTCGAGCACCAGCGCCGCGATCAGGACGGGAATCGCGCTGATCACCGCCTGCAGGCGCAGCGCGTGGGCGTAGTTGGGGTGCAGCCTGGTCAGCTCGCCATCGTCATCGACGGGCAGGCCGGCGGGGACCGGGGCGGGGGCAGGAACGGCGGCGGTTTCGGTCAGGGTCACCATAGTGCCATATGTGCGCAACACACTGCCGGGGCGCAAGCGGTTTTGCCATTCGGGCCTAGCGCCGCTGGTCGAATCGGCGGCCCACCAGTGCAGCAGCGATATTGGTTTTCTGCACGTCGATCGATCCGCCCGCGATCCCCCAGGCAAAGCCGTCGCGCAGCCGCTGCTCCATCCCGTAATCCTTGTGATAGCCATAACCGCCCATCACCTGCATTCCCATTGCGGTGACCTCGCGCACGATTTCGTTGGCATAGCATTTGGCGATGCTGCTTTCGTAGACCGTCGGCAGGCCATCGGGCTGGTGGGCCGCATTGGCGGCGGCGCGGTGGATCAGCAGGCGCGCGGCTTCGACCTTCATCGCCATGTCCGCGATCTTGAGCTGCACCGCCTGGAACTCGATGATCGGCTTGCCGAAAGCCTCGCGCTCCTGGACATAGCGCGTGGCGGCTTCCAGCGCAGCGGCGGCGACGCCGAGGCTTTGGGTGGCATTGCCGCAGCGTTCGAGCCCGAAGGCGCTCATCAGCCTGCCGAAGCCGCCCGCGCCGATGATGACATTGCCGGCCGGAACCCGCACGTCCTCGATCGCATAGTCGGCAGTGGCGATGCCTCGGAAACCCATCAGCTCCTCGCGCTTGCCGAACGCCATGCCGGGCAGGTCTTTCTCCAGCAGGATCGCGCCGATGCCTTTCGCGCCCGGCTCGTCGCTGAAGCGGCAATAGGTGACATAGTAGTCCGAATGGCCGCCGCCGGAGGTCCAGCGCTTGGTGCCGTTGACCACGTAGTGATTGCCGTCGAGCACCGCGCGGGTCTTGAGGTCGGTCAGCGCCGTGCCGGCATCGGGTTCGGACATCGACACCGCCACCACCTTCTCGCCCCGGATCACTTCCGGCAGGATGCGCGCCTTCATCTCGTCCGAGCCGAACCGTTCGATCGTGCGCACCGGGCCGACCAATGCCTCGAACACCGGAAAGGCGACCGCGTTGGAGATCTGCGCGAATTCCTCCAGCACCAGCAGCGCCTCGACATGGCCGAGCCCGAGCCCGCCATATTCCTCGGGCAGGTTGATTCCGAGGAACCCCATTTCGCCATAGGTGCGCAGCATGTCATGCGGGACCGGGTAGTCTTTCGTCTCCATGTCGCGGGCCAGGGCGGGCAGTTCGGCGCGCGCGAATTTGCGCGCGGCGTCCTGCAATTCGCGCTGCTGGTCGGTCAGCTGGAAGTTCATGGTCGCTCTCTCTCCCTCGTCGTCCCGCATCCCCTAGCGCATTTCTGAGGCCGACGGGCAAGCCCCGGCCGTGCAGAGTGCGACAAACCAACGATGACAGGGCCAGTCGCACAGTCTATCTCCCCGGAATGGGAGAGAACACAGCGCGGGCGGCGGTATCATTCAGCGACGTGGTGCGCGACCATGCCCGCCGGTCCGGCGAGGCGATCGCCTTCACCTATGCCGGCGAGGACATCAGCTTTGCCGCGCTGGACGACGGCGCCGACCGGGTCGCCAACGGCCTGGCCGCGCTGGGCGTGCAGCCGGGCGAGCGGGTCGCCTTTCTTGGCAAGAACCATCCCTTCTATTTCGAAGCGCTGCTGGGCGCGGCGCGCATGGGCGCGGTGATGACCCCGGTCAACTGGCGGCTTGCCGCGCCCGAGGTCGCCTATATCCTCGACGATTGCCGGGCGCGGGTGGTGTTTGTCGGCGAAGGCTTTGCCGCAGTGCTGGGCGCGATCCGCGAGGACACCGCGCGGGTGGAACAGGTGATCGGCATCGACGCGCCCGACTATCCCGGCAGCGACTACCGCATATGGCGCGACGGGTTCGCCGCCACTCCGCCGGCCCACCGGGTGCGGCCCGGCGACGATGCGCTGCAGCTCTATACCTCGGGCACCACCGGCAAGCCCAAGGGCGCGGTGATGACCCACGCCGCGATCCTTGCCAGCCGCGATCCTGCGGCCGGCGGGGCGGCGATGCGCGCCTGGCAGGAGCCGGTGCCCGGCGACGTCACCCTGCTCGCCATGCCGTGCTTCCACATCAGCGGCACCGGCACCGGGATCGGGACGATGGTGGCGGGCACCCATGCCATCGTCCTGCCCGAGTACGATCCGGGCAAGGCGCTCGATCTGATCGAGCAGCGCAACATTGCCAAGATCTTCCTCGTTCCCGCGGCGATCCGGACCCTGATCGATCACCCGCGCGCCGGCGAGGTCGATTTCACCCGCCTCAGATACGTCACCTACGGCGCCTCCCCGATCCCGCTCGACCTGATGCGCGAGGCGATGCGGGTGCTGGGCTGCGGCTTTGTGCAGATGTACGGGATGACCGAGACCTGCGGCACCATTGTCGCGCTCGATCCCGAAGACCACGTGCCCGAAGGCTCGCCCCGGATGCGCTCTGTCGGCAGGCCGCTGGCGGGGGTGGAGATCAAGGTCGTCGACAAGGCGGGCAACGACGTGCCGGTCGGCAGCGTGGGCGAAATCGCCGCGCGGTCAAAGACGAACATGCGCGGCTACTGGAACAACCCGGAAGCCACCGCCGCCGCCATCGACGCGGACGGCTGGCTGCGCACAGGCGATGCAGGCTACCTCGATGCCGACGGGTATCTCTATATCCACGACCGGGTGAAGGACATGATCATATCGGGCGGCGAAAACGTCTACCCGGCCGAGGTCGAGAACGCGCTCTATTCGCACCCCGCCGTTGCCGATGTGGCGGTGATCGGGGTGCCGGACGCAAGGTGGGGCGAGGCGGTCAAGGCCTGCGTGGTGGTCAAGCCGGGGGAGACCCTGACCGAGGCGGAGCTCATCGCCCACGCCCGGCGGCACATCGCGGGCTACAAGTGCCCCAAATCGGTCGATGTCATGCCCGTCCTGCCGCGCAACCCCTCGGGCAAGATCCTGCGCCGCGAATTGCGCGCGCCGTACTGGGCGGACAGGGACCGGGCGGTCAATTAAGCGCCGCCGCGCTTTGATCGGTGGCAAAGCCGATGCGCTGCGTTGCAATTTGGTGACGCGCCGCTAGGCGGAAGCGGTCACGCGCCAACCGGGGATTCGCGAAGCCATGAAGATCATGTCCGGCAATTCGAACCTGCCGCTCGCCCGCGCGATTGCGGCCTATCTCGAAATTCCGCTGACCGATGCCAGCGTCCGCCGCTTCGCTGACGAGGAAGTCTTCGTCGAAATCCACGAGAACGTCCGCGGCGAAGACGTGTTCGTGGTCCAGCCGACCAATTTCCCGGCCAATGACAACCTGATGGAACTGCTGATCTGCATCGACGCGCTGCGCCGCGCTTCGG
>DAIQNP010000020.1:0-17627 GCA_036788335.1 Erythrobacter sp. | reverse complement strand
CGACCGTTAAGCGATTGTTCTCGCAATATTTTCTGCTTTATTAAACGCGCTTATGATTCCCATCGCCCGCTCCAATTTAAGGTTGCTGAGAGTGCTGCAACCCACTGGCTTCATGCAATTTCTTTCTTTTTCCCGCCGCTCGTTATCGATCGGCCAGCCGGCGGGCCATGGCGCGGGGTTTCGTCTATATGCCCTCGGCGGATCTGGCCGAACTGGTCGATCTTACCAACCTTGTCTCACGCCGTGGGCGTGACAACGGGCGCTGACATCGAGACCTACAAGGTCGATGACCTGCGCGACGTGTTCAATTTGCAGGCGAATGTCAGGGCTTTCCAGGGCAACCGCGGCGAGGCGGGGTTTGTCATCCGTGGCATCAACTCGGAAGGTTTAACGCAGCCCACCAATCAGGCGCCCGTCACGTCGGTCATCATCGATGGTGCGCCGGGTGGGACAACATCCACATGGCCGATAAAAACGTGACGCCCAAGACCCGCAGCCCGTCACACGCGACCGCAAAGGCGAAATCGACTTCCGGAGCGAGCGGGGGTCGAACGCAACTCACGCCTCGACCACCGATTCCGATGCGCGTTTGCCGACAAGCCGTGGGACTGGCGCCATTCTCTGTTTCATGAGCAATTGTAGCTGAGAGTGGCGAGGCAGCAACAAGCTTGGCGTGCGGGCGCGGTGCAACAGGACTAAGCCAAGCCGCTCCGTGCATCTTTTTTCCGAAGGGTACGTTTCTGGCGGCGCAGTATGTTTTCCGTATCCAGAGGGGATCCCCATGATGCTTCGCCGCAGGTTCATGATTGCTATGGTGCTTGCTTCCACGCTGGGGCTGGCGGCTCCGGCGTCCGCTCAGAATGTCGTCGAAGTCGCCGCCAGCACCGGCCAGTTCGACACGCTGATCGCCGCAGCCAAGGCCGCTGGCCTTGCCGACGATCTTGCCACCGCCTCGCCCATCACGGTCTTCGCGCCAACTGATGCCGCTTTCGCCAAGCTGCCGCGAGGCACTGTGAAAGCGCTGCTGAAGCCGGAAAACCGGCGTCAGCTCCGCGCCATTCTGAGCTATCATGTCCTGCCGGCAAAAGTGCTGGCGCAGGATGTGCCGCACAAGCCAACCTTCGTGAAGACGCTAAACCCAAACGACACGGTGCGCGTCGTTCGTCGCGGCAAGCGTGTCCATGTGGATCGTTCGCGCGTCATCAAGGCAAATGTGAAAGCGCAGAACGGCATCATTCATGTTATCGACCGCGTGCTGATGCCGGGCAAGGCGCATTGACCCCGTGACATGATCGAAGGCGGTCGCGATACGGGTCCGTGACCTGTGTCGCGACATCCGCTGCGGGCCGAGTTGCGACTTGCCCGCTGCACCCTGCATAAGCGGCTGCGTTAACGCCATAGCCAAATCATGGGTCGGAATCCGGATAAGGCCTGGAAATCTTTATTTTATATCTGTATCGAAGGGATAAGCGGAGTCGGATTGCAGGCGTGGGCATCGTGGAGCCGAATGGGGCCAAGGGATCGACTGTCGTTGTCTCCAGAGCTGCGGAGGCAGAGCGCAGGCGCGACGCGCTCGCATGCGATATAGCGCTGGCCGGAGAAGGCGATCAGGCCGCGTTCGAGAGGGTCTACGCGCGGACATCCGCCAAGCTTCATGCGCTGCTTCTCGCCATGCTCGGACAGCCGGGCCTTGCCGAGGAGGTCTTGCAGGAAACGTACATGGCTGTGTGGCAGAACGCCCGCCGATACCAGCGGACGGCAGCCAGCCCCATGTCGTGGCTGATCACGACGGCGCGCCATAAGGCGATCGACCGGCTGCGTAGCGAAAAAGGCGTGCGGCACCACGTGACCCTCGACGATGCACCGGCCCATATGCTCGATACGCAGCCCCATGCGCTCGCCATGCTGGAAACCGCGAGCGACCATAGGCAGCTCCATGCGTGTCTGGAGCAACTCGAAGCACGCCAGCGCGAACCGATCCGCAAGGCGTTTTTCCAAGGGCTGACCTATGACGAGCTTGCCGCAAACGCAGGCGTGCCACTGGGTACCATGAAGAGCTGGATCCGACGGGGCCTGCTTCGGCTGAAGGCGTGCCTGACATCATGACAACACGACCAGACGAGGATGACGATACGCTGCGGGCCGCGGAATACGCGCTGGGTGTCCTGTCGCGGCGCGAACGGCAAAATATCGAGAGGGAAGCGCTCACCAATGCCGCGCTGAGAGCCGACATCTCACAGTGGGAGGAACGGCTTGCCGGTATGGCCGACACCCTGCCGCCCGTCGAGCCGCCTGCCCGCGTTCTTGCTGCGATCCGGGCGCGCATCGCCGCCGAAACCGTTGAGGTGCCGCGTGCGAGCGTCCGGGCCTCATTATGGAACAGCGCACCCTTCTGGCGCGGGTTGTCATTTGCGAGCCTCGGTGCCACCGCCGCAGCCTGCGTCGCGATGGTCGTCGCCTTCGGTCAGATCGCTCCGGTCCTGCCCGAGGCTGGGCGTCTCATTGCCACGCTCGATCAGGACAAGGGACAGGTGGCATTCGTGGCGAGTTATGACGCCGCCCGGCAACAGATCGTTGTCATCCCCGCACGCATCGAGGTTGCACCGAACCGCGTGCCCGAACTGTGGATCGTGACCCGTACAGGGCAGGTGATTTCGCTTGGTGTCATCAACGGGGCCGAGCCGCGCGCCATTGCCATACCCGGGGACCTCATCGCAGAGCCCCAGCCGGGCACGGCGCTCGTCATCACGCTTGAGCCGCCGGGGGGCGCGCCGGGTGGCGTTGCAACAGGGCCGGCCATTGCAAAGGGAAAGCTCGCGCCGATTTAGGGCGTGGTCTCTCGGCGCCACCCGAACGCGACGGCGCAGAGCATGACGGCAGCGAGGATGGACGCCGACACGATCACAAGGTCGCGTTCGGGCTGCGCCGCATTCGCCACGGCGATCGCAACCAGCGCCCAGACCACAGCGCCGAGGTAGAATGGATTCGCACCGCTCACCCGGAGTCCTATTACGGCAATCGCGAATGCGCCAGCGAGCAGCAGGAGAGCCCAGGCTGTCATGTTCAGACCTAAACGCTCAAAGCCGTAGCCCGGCAAAACCTCCGAAGCGTTAGCGAAAGTCGCAACGCTGAGCCAGCCCGCGTAAAGACAAAGCGGCGCCAGAACAGTCCAGTAGCCTGCGCTCTTGTGGTTCTCCGGATCGCCCGCCGCAATCGCCACGGCACCCAGAAGGCTCACCAGCATCAAGAGGATCAGAGGGATCGTCGCGATCACCGGACCATATTTTTCCGCAAGCAGCCACAGGATACATCCCGCGAAGGCCAGCGCCGTCAGCCAGCCCGTCTCGCGGAAGAGCGGTGCGGTCACGTTTCCGGGCCAGACTTGCGCAAATGCGTAGAAGAGCGATCCAAGGTAAATCGGACCCCAGATGATGAACGCGTAACCGGCCGACACCACCGGGCTTGTCCCCGACGTCGGCAGAGGGCCGCTTGCCGTGTCGAAGCCGTCAGCGAACAAACTGCGGGAAGCCGCGATCTGGCCGATGGCCAGTGCGATATTCAGGGCGATGCGGCTGAAGTCGGTCCAAGTTGTGTCGGGAGCGGTCATCGTAGCCTCGCAAATGGTGGCGAAAGATGAACGGCGCCCGATCTTCGCGGATGCCAGTGGCGACCGTTTTTTTTTACTGAACCTGTTGCAGGCGGGCGCGCGCGCGGCGTGCGCTTTCACCGCTCGGCTGTTCCGCAGTTCTCACCCATCGTGGGTGAGGATGTTGACAAGCCGGCCGAACGGATCGCGCACATAAAACCGCCTTACACCCCAAGGCTCGCGGACGGGCCCGTATTCGATATTCAGCCCCTTGGCCATGGCACGCCGGTAAACGATGTCGAGATCATCGACTTCGATCGACAGGTCAGGCACGGGTGTCCCGTTGCCGCCCTGCGTGGCGACGCTGATTTGCGGCGGAGCGTGTCCATCGGCTGCAAATGTCGCGATCCATCCCAGATCCATGACGAGGCGCAATCCGAGGATATCCGCGTAGAAGCCTGAGGCCCGTTCCAGGTCATCGGCTGCGATGTTGGCCACAATGCGCTTCACCGCCATCGGTTGCTCCGTTTCAATCTAACCGAATGATAGTGCAGCGGCAGTGGACATCGCATCAACATGAAGTCTGCCGGTTCGGCGGGAGCAGCGACGGGCGTGCGCAGCCGCGCGGCAGGTTTGCTCAATCCGTCGTGGGCCCGTGTTCCCCAACGGCAAGGCTTGAACCCGACACATCCGGCGCTTATCCAGATAGGGCGGTATGGGCCGCCTCTGCCACATTGAGCGCGTCATGGACAAGAAAACACAAGACACCATCATCAAAGCCCCCGTCGCGCCGATGCGCCCCGTCACGTTGAGCGCCCACGGCATCCAAGCCGTCTATGAGTCGCAAGAGGGCACGGCGCACCAGGACTCGAACGCTCGGACCGGGCCGAGACTATCTGAACAAGCTCGGGCCGGACGAGGAGCTCGACCTCCCTGCCGTGGCCGAGGCACTCTGGTCGGTCCCTGCCCAGCCGCGCTCGGCCTGGAACTGCGCGGGCACACGGGCCTGTGAAAACGCAGCTGCTGCGCGAAGGCTACGTCGTCGCTCGCTGCGGGCCATGGCGTAGCTTTGACGCCGTCGAGTTCACGCTGACCTGTGTCGGCGGGTTCAATAATCGCCGGCTGCTGGACCACATCGGCAACATCCTGCCGGCCGAAGCCTAGGAACGCTACTAAGCCACGCTGGAAGAGCCGGCCATGGCAGCGTAGCTCAAATCATATGGCCTCCGGCAAACCCGGCGCGGTTCACTATGGCGTTCAACGTAGGGGTATGCTCACCCTCGCGCCGAGCGTATAACCGAAAGCCGAGCCACTTCCCAACTCGGTGCCATCCTGCGCGCCGATCGTGTCGAACGGAAAGCCCCCGTTGCGATCCACATCGTTATAAAGCACCTTTGGCATATGTGAAATCCACTCCGCCTCGCCAAAAACACCGAGTGTGCCGAACGGGAGGTGCCTCTCAAGGGCAATTCCGAGCATACCGATGAATGCCGGGCTGTTGTCGCTCAAGCCGACGGATTGGGAAATTGGCCCGCCGCCCAGCGTGTCCGTTGCCGTGTACTTTCCGTCATATCTGGTGTCGCTGTAGTAAAGACCCGTCTCCCCCGACAGCACGAGGCGATAACCCAAGCCAAGGTCCCGTGCAGCAGCGAAGCCGGCATATGCCCCGTAATACGAGCTGTCGAGATCGTCATGGAGCGTCACAGGGTCTGCCGTCGGACCGAAATCCGTGCTCGTCAGCTTCAACTTCTGATCGAGCTTGCGGAAGGCCAATCCCGTCCGCCATTCAAATGACGAAGGCTGCTGTATGGGCGCCGCATCCTTCAGGCTTACCCCTGTGCCATCCTTGAGTGATGACAAATCACGGCCGCGCCTGAAACGCCACTCCACCGCGACACCCCAATGGGTGGCTTCGCGTTCCGTTTGCGTCCGCCAATCGCTGAAAAAGCCACCGGAAAGGTCCGGCGCGTAGTTCGATGGATCTTTCTTGTCGGAACCGGTGGGGTCTCGCCCTTCCGGGTTCGGGTCGAATAGCGGGAAAAACACGCAATCGCTGTCTGTTCCCGAGAATGCGCAGGCCGACGATTGTTCGTTTTCATAACGGGAGTAAAAGCCCTTCAGCGCCGCTTGACTCTGCCAGGACCCGTGTGAGCGCGGCAGAAAGCCCGCGATCTCACCCGAGATACGCGCGCCGTCGAACTGGCCATCGTGATCCTCGGTCTTGCCGGTGACTTCCGTCACGAAAAAATCGGTGACGCTGGTGAATTCGGTCTTGTCGAGATGCAGCGCCGACCAGCCGATCCCGACATTGACAGTCGGCGGGGACGTTTGCGCCGCAGCATGCCATGGCATTCCAGTGAGCGCCACGAACGCAGCCGCCCATCGACCCCAATTGTTCCATGTCATCTGACGGCCTCCGTTCGCTGTCCACTCAGCGATCTAAAACCGATTCACCTCCATCGCTATCTAAAATACAACCAGAGAGGGTATCTGGATGAAAACAGGCGTGCGTCGTATCAATTTTGCAACTAAAAGGAGAGTCGCCGAGCCGTCACGCGGCGCGGTGTCGGATGGGACATTGCACACGCAACCATGTCTTGTTATGTCTTTGTGGCGAAAGTGTTTGGCTCCGCGTGCTTGTCACGATACGAGCTTCACAATGCAGGAGTGGTGGCCGAGCGGCTGAAGGCAACGGTTTGCTAAATCGTCATACGGGTTATACCGTATCGAGGGTTCGAATCCCTCCCACTCCGCCACTTCAGTCCGCCTCTGGGCACGCCAATCGCCGCCGATTGCCGCCCTTGGCAGTCAATAAGCGTTCTCAGCAGTTCCGTCTTCGATCCCATAATGCGGATAGCGTCGTCCGCGACCTCTACACGCTGCGCCAGCGAGCGCAGGTGATCCCGCCGATAGCCGCCCTCACTGGCACGGATGCGCTCGCGCGCGCTCTGTGAGAACCCCCGGATCATCGCCGGGCTGATCGCAGTTTGGCCGGGGCTGTCGAGCAGCGCCTGCGCCCGGTCGGCATCGACCCTCGCCTGATCGCGGATGACCTTGAGGCCGCCGATGCGCTCCTTGAGCGCCGGGTCGTCCAGATCGGCAACGCCGGCCTCGATGGCGTCGTAGAGACGCTTGAGGCGCAATTCCGATTCGGTTGCTCGCCGTTCCAGTTCGGCAATGTGCTGGCGGCGGCGCTTGGCCTGTTTCCCACGCCGGCCAAGGACGCTGCCAAGCAGGTTCTCCAGCCGGTTCGGATCGAGCAGCCTTTCCTCGATATGGCTCACCACCATCTTGTCGAGCTTGTCCATCGGGATGGCGCGGCCCTTGCAGCCAGTCTCACCCTGCCGCGCCTTGATTGAGCAGGCATAATAGCGGTAGCGGCCGCTCTTGCCGGTGCGAATGGTCATCGCGCCCCCGCAATTTCCGCAATAGCAAATCCCGGTCAGCAGGGTCGGCCCGATCACGACGCGCGCGGGCAGTTTGGTCTTGGGGTTGCGGGCCTGCAAGAGCTTCTGCACCGCATCGAAGGTCTCCCGGTTGATGATCGGTGGAACAGGGACGACGACAATCTCGCTGGAGGGTTGGGCCTCCTTGCGCTTGCTGCGCTTTCCCCACTGATGCTCGCCGATATAGGTGCGGCGGGTCAGGACACGGTGAACCTGTCCGATGCCCCAGCGGCCGCCGTCGCGGGTGAAGATGCCCTTGCCGTTGAGATGGGTGACGATGGCCTTGACGCCCATCTGTCCGGACTGCCCTTCGCCTTCGAGCGCGAGCCGATAGATTAGCCGGATCGTGCCGACATGCAGCGGGTCGACTTCCAGCTTCTTCTTCATCTTTGCGCCACGCTGCTCGGCATCGACCACGCGATAACCGATAGGCGGCAGCGAGCCGTTCCAGAAGCCTTGCCGGGCATTCTCCTTCAAGGCGCGCAGGACGTGCTTGGCGTTTTCTTTGGACTGGTATTCGTCGAACAGCGCCATGATCTGCCGCATCATAACGTGCATGGGATCGTCGCCCATCTCCTGCGTGATGGAGACGAGCTTGATGCCGTTCTTCGCCAGCTTCCTGACGTAGAACTCCAGCTCGAAGTGATCGCGGAAAAAACGCGAGAAGCTGTGAACTACCACTATGTCAAAGGGCGCGGGCTTCGACGTGCCTGCCTCGATCATGCGCTGGAACTCGGGGCGGCGGTCGTTGGTGGCGGAGGCGCCGGCTTCCACAAACACGTCAACGAGCTGGAAACCGCGTGAGGCGCACCAAGCTTCGCCTTGCCGCTTTTGGTCGGGGATCGACACGTCATGCTCTGCCTGCCGCGTTGTGGAAACACGCAGATAAAGGGCGGCGCGCAAAGCGACATTGGGGGATTGTGCGTTCATTCGCGGCCTCCTGCAGCCCTTTGCGGCTCCGGGCGTTCGATCAGCGGCAGGTCCAGCGCAACCCGATCGTGGATCACCTTGGGCGCGAGTTTGCGTCCCTGGCCCTTTTCCATGCGGACCAGGCCGTAACTGACCATCTTCTTCAATGTGCGCGACAGGTTGGATTTTGCCCTGCCGGTCATGTCGGCCAGTTCCTCCAGCGAGCCGGGAGCCTGCTCATAGATGATACGCAGCAGTTCGCGGTTCCCGCTGGAAAGGATCTGCGCGAAGGATTCGGTGGAGGTGAACCACACCTTCGGATCGTCCGGCGCGGGCTTTTCCTCGCCGCGCGCGATCCGCATGGTGCGGGCCTTCATCTCTTCGTAGTCGGCAATCCCGACTTTCAATGTCGTCATAGCACGCTTCGCTCCTTCAACACCGCGTCCACTACCTGCCAGAAGTCGGCCAACAGCGTGGCCGCGTCCCGGTAGTCGTATGGCTTCACGGTCTGGAGCCGGTGTCGATGGTCCATCGGCGCGCCGCGCTTGCCTCGGCCGACCGGATGGGCGTTATCGAAGCCGACCAGCCGTTCGCCCGAAGGCCCGTGAAGCGTGAGCGAGTAATCGAGGCCGTGCTGCTTTTCGGTCGAAACCGGAACGCGCGTGACGACGAACTTAACCCAAAGACCGCCTTCGGGATCGACGACGAACAGTAGGCCGTCGAGGTCCAGAAGCATGTCGAGGCTCGGATCTCGATCCCCGCTCATGGCTTTTTGTTATCACCAGAGGATAATTTTGTCAAGGATTTTGCCGGCGGGAGTTGGCCGAACATTTCGTCGAAGACGTCGGCGAACCAGCGCTCGAAGACCTGAATTTCGGCCTCGGTGATCGGCACCTCGTCGGGCCAGTCGTCAATGACCGGCAGCCTTTCCACATCGAAGACTTGGGGCGGACTGCCGCGCGGCGGACTGATGCGCGGCGCCGGCTCGTCGTTGTAGTCGAAAAGGTCGTCGGGGAGTGTTTTGGGAATCGGCTGACGGGGACGCCCCTTTCGGGCGTTATGGCGCTGCGCACACATGGCATCCTTCGTGGTTCGCTGATGGATTCCGGGGTTCTGGAGACCCCGGATCAGGCGAACCATGGAGGGGGATCGGCGGGCTGTAGCGTGCCGCATTCGCGCCTATGCGCTGGCGGCACCCCTTTGCCGTGACGGTCTAGCTCGTTGCCCGCCGCGCCTTGGCGAAGCCGCGATCCGTGGCGATGAACCGCTCCAGCATCGGCACAATGAGCCTGACGGGATCGGCGACGGGCTGGCCGACCTCGCGGGCCAGAACCTCGGCATAGGCGACCAGATCGCGGTGAAGCGGCCCCGGCAGCTCCACCGTGACCTTCACCGGCTTGTCCTCGACGATGGGACCGAGTTTCAGTTTCGTCATGGTCAACCTCCTGTCGGCTTGAACACAAGATCGCGGGTGACGATGATCCTGACCGGGAAGCCCGGTCGGATGGTCAGCGTCGGCGCGACCTGCAACTGACGCTGGACGATCTGCTGGCCGGCCTGATTGATGGTGTCCTGCGCTCCGTCGCGGATAGCCGCGATCAGCCGGTCCTCGTCGCTGGTGGCGAGTTCGGTGCCGACCGCGAGCAGCGTGGACAGTCCGGCCGCCTTCATCAGATCCCACCAGTGATAATCGACGCCATCCTCAAGGCCGGCGTAGCCAGAAGCATCCGCGCCCGGCAGTCGCTCCAGGACGATGGAGCGGCCGCCCGGCAGGATCAGGCGGTTCCAGACCAACAGCACCCTGCGCTGGCCGAAGGTTACACCGGCATCGTATTGGCCGATGATGCGCGTGCCCTGCGGGATCAGCAGGAGCGAGCCGGTCGGGCTGTCATAGACGTTCTCAGTGACCTGCGCCGTAATCTGGCCGGGAAGATCGGAGCGGATGCCCGTGATGAGCGCCGCCGGGATCACGGCACCGGCCTGAAGAATCCAGGGTGACGCAGGGGGCGTGACGCGATCCGGGGCGACGATCTGGCGATCCACCGGCCCGTTGAGGAACGCTGTGTGTCGGTCTTGCGTGGCGGCCTGTTCGCCAAGGTCGAGACCGGTAGGACCGGGCATGGTCGTGCCGGGGGCGGCTCCCGCGCGCGGGCCGGTCTGGAAGAACACATTGCTCAGGCGCGCGGCTTCTTCCTCGGCGCGACGGCGTTCTTCTTCGGGATCGACGGCGGGCGTCGTCATGACAGGCGGCGCGACCGGCTGTCCCCGGTTCTGCGCGTCGAGGATCGGGCGACCGAGATCGCCGGGCAGCGCCGGCCCCAGGACCGGGCCGGTATAGTCGCTCGGCAGGCCGGACAGGCCGTCCGCCGTGGGGCGGTTCTCGGTCGAATAGAGTTCTCCAGCTCTCGGTCCCGCGTCGCGGGTCTGGAGGGCGTAGATCAGCGCACCGCCGATGCCGAGAAGCGCAACGGCGCCGACCCCGGCGAGCATCTTGCGGGACAGGCGGGTGACGCGCGGCGGTTCCGCGCGCAGCCGCATCGGCGTTGCGGTGTCCATCCTGGCGTTGGTGTCTGTCATGACGGCGAATCTCCGGTCGCGCTGACGGGTTGATCGGCGGCGGCCGGCGTCGGGTTGATGCGGACGATTCTGACCGTCCGTTGACGGTTGCCGCCGCCAAGGCGCAGCTCGGCCGCGCCGAACAGGCGGTCCACGATCAGGATGTTCTGGTGGATGCGGGAATTGACGATCTGCGGCGCGCCATCGGAACCGAGCACGAAAATCGGCGGCATCTCGCCCTGCACGATGCCGCGCGGGAAGACGACATAGACACGGCGGCCGTCGTCGAAGACGGAAATGGGCCGCCAGGGCGGGCTGTCTCCAGACAAGCCGTAGCGATAGTTTCGCGCGGCCTCGGCGGGGATGCTAGGTGCGGCCGGAACGGTCTGGCGCTGGCCTGCCGGTGGCGCGGGATAGGCCCAGGCAACGGAGGGCATATAGAGCGCCTCGCGGGCGCGCAGCTCGATCAGATAGACCCGGCGATCCGTCGTGACGACGAGGTTGGTGGAAATATCTTCTCGTGTGGGTTTGACGAGGATATGCACGCGGCGGGCCGCACCGCTGCCGCTCTCGGTATCGCCAATGATCCAGCGAGCGGTATCGCCCGCCGCGATCGGTCCAGCGCCGGTCAGGCTCTCGCCGGGCTCCAGCGCGATCGTCGTGATCTGCCCAACGGCCGCGTAGACCTGATAGAGCGCGCCTTCGGACCAGGGATAAATCTGGATGGCGTTGTAATAGCCCTCTCGACGCGGCTCGACGCGGGAGGCGGCATTGGCGTTTTCCACGCGCCCAGTCGGCGTATTGGCGGCTGGTCCGCCGCGTGCGACCGTCCAGGCTGGGGGCGTGTGCAAAGGTCGCGGCGTGTCGTCCGTGACGGCCGCCTGCACCACGGGCAGCGGCGGCACGTCGGCATCGTAGCTGAACTGCGGCGTCCTGTTGGTCGCGCAGCCGGCGAGCATGGTGGCGGAAAGCAGCAAAGCCACGAAAGCGGGTTTACGGACAAACGTAGTTTCGCAGCCGGAATTTTGCTCGGGGAGAAGTTTGGTCATTGGCTCATCTCCCGCGACCATGAGATTGCATTAACGTAGATACCGAGCGGATTGGCGCGCAGGCGCTCGGCGTCACGCGGCGTCTGGATCACGATGGTCAGGATTGCGGTCCATCGTTCTGTGGTGGAGAGCTGACCGTTCTCGTAGTGCCGTTCGGTCCAGGCCACACGAAACGAATCCGGCGATGCCCGGATAACGCTCGACACTTCCACCGCTACCTGTTGGCGACCGACGCGGGTGAAGGGATCGTTGGCACGCGCATGATCGTTCAAGGCGGCCGCGCCACGATCCGTCGTCCATTCGTAGGCGCGAAGCCAGTTCTGGCGGACGATGATCGCGTCCGCTGGGATCGAACGGACCTGCTCGATGAAGCGGCCGAGATGCCACGCGATCTGCGGATCGGTCGGGCGATAGTCGGCAACGGCCGGCGCGACAGTTTGGGCCTGGCCGAGATTATCGACCTGCACAACCCAGGGCACGACGGTTCCGCGCGCCGATTGCCAGACAAGGGCGGCGGCGAAGCCCGCCGACAGGATCAGGCAGCCGAAGGCCATATAGCGCCAGTTCTTCGCCTGCACGCGGGCTGAGCCAATGCGCTCGTCCCATGCCTGCGCAGCTTTTTGATAGGGCGTCTCGGGCTGCGGGGTCTTGCCGTAATGCGCGGCGGGTCGTTTGAAGATGCTCATGAGCGGTTGCTTTCGGAAAGGTTGATGGAGGAGCCGCCGCCTTGGCTGTCGCCGGAGCGCACCGCATGGGCGGCCATTGTGGTGCCGTGGCTCATCGCCTGAGAGCGCTGCATGCGTTGCGCCCAGGCGGGTGGACTGGCGGTTGGGTGAGAAGATGCGGCGGCCGGGGCAGCGCCTGCGCCGCCGACCGTGCCCATGGTCGAGGAGCCCCCGCCAGCGGCAAAGCCTGACCGTGCGCCATCGCCGAAGCTGGACTTCACGGATTCGGATGCGCGCGCGGCCGCCCGCCTGAGGGGCGAAATGGCGGTCGAGCCTGCGGCGCGGGCGACGCCGCCCATGCCGGAGGCGACGCCTGCCACGCCGGTCTGGCCGAGCGAGCCGACGCTATACGCAGCCGAGGTGCCGCCTGCGGCGGCTGCACCGCCGCGAACGGCCGCGGCTCCGCCGGACAAGGCGGCGCCGCCACCCTTTGCGACCATTCCAGCCGCGCCGCCGCTGGCGAGCACCATGCCGCCTGCGGCAAGGCCCGTGCCGATGGCCGCGCCCGCGCCGAGTTGCGGGCCGCCGGAGACCAGGCCAGACGCAATGCCGGGACCGAAGATGCCGAGACCGAGAAGCGACAGCGCGGCCAGCACGATGGCCATGGCTTCGTCGATGGTCGGGGTCTGGCCGCCGAACCCGGCCGTGAATTGCGAAAACAAGGTGCTGCCGATGCCAATGATTACGGCGAGCACCAAAACCTTGATGCCGGACGAGATGACATTGCCAAGCACGCGCTCGGCCATGAAGGCGGTCTTGCCGAACAGGCCGAAGGGGATCAGCACGAAGCCGGCGAGCGTCGTCAGCTTGAACTCGATCAGGGTGACGAAAAGCTGGATGGCGAGAATGAAGAAGGCGAGGACGACAAGCGCCCAGGCGAACAGCAGGCAGGCGATCTGGATGAAGTTCTCGAAGAAGGCGATCCAGCCCATCAGGTCGGAAATGGATTCGAGCAGCGGTCGGCCCGCGTCGAGCCCGGTCTGTGCCACGCGGCCGGGACGCATCAGGTCCTCGACGCTGAAGCCGGTGCCCGAGGCCATGAGGCCGAGGCCGGCGAACGAGTCGAAGACGATACGAGCGAGATTGTTCCAGTTGGAGATGATGTAGGCGAAGACGCCAACGAAAAGGGTTTTCTTCACCAACCGGGCGATGATGTCGTCATCGGCGCCCCAGGCCCAGAACAGCGCGGCGAGCGTCACGTCGATGACGATCAGCGTCGTGGCGATAAACGCGACCTCGCCGCCGAGCAGGCCGAAGCCGGAATCTATGTAGCTGGTGAAGACCCCCAGAAACGAGTCGATGACGCCCGTGCCACCCATGTACTTACCGCCCTTCGCTGGATTGCGACGTGGCTGGTGCGGGCGTGCGTCCAAGGAAGCGGTCGCGGGTCTCGGCCCAGACGCCCAAACATTCGGCGTCGCTCGCGGCGGCCTCGCCGAGTTGCTGGCACCGACGTTGTTCCTCGCGCAGCGGATCAACTGCCGGCTGAAGAATTGGCGCGGAAGGCAGCGCGGAAGATTCGTCCTGCCGCGCCATGTCGATCGCGGGCGCTGTCACGGCTATTGCGATGAACACCACGGTCCCGAGCCGGGCCAGCATCTTCCCATCCATGGCGCTCCTCCCGTCAGTTATTGCCGTTGTTGAACATCTGCGCGTTGCCCTGCTGGTAGCCGTTGCCCGGCGTCAGGAAGCGCTCGCGCTGGATGCGGCCCTGTTCGGCGGCGGTGGCGCGCTCGGCCTCGATCAACGCCTCCGCCCGACCGTTGGCCGACATCAGCGCGATCAGGTCGGAGAGCTGTTGCGATTGCAGGGCGAGAATCTGGTTGCCGGCCTGCGTGGCTTGCAGCGCCCCGGTCGCGCCCTGGCTCTGGCCGACGAGCGCCGACATTTCGGCGCGGTTCGTGTCGATATTGCCGACAACACCGGCCTGAACGCGCATGGCATCATGCAAGCCGCCGACCGTGTTCTCCCAGCGCGACCAGGCATTGGCCACAAGCTGCGCGTCCGTGGCCGAGAGCGAGACGTTGCCGTATTGCTGCTGGAACGCCTGGTCGATCTGGCCGACCTCGAAGGCGATGTTCTGCGCCTGGCCAAGGAGCTGCTGCGTGCGCTGCACCGATTGCTGAATCTGCTGGAGCGAGGAGTGTGGCAGGCTCGCCAGATTGCGGGCCTGATTGATGAGCATCTGCGCTTCATTCTGGAGCGAGGTTATCTGGTTGTTGATCTGCTCCAGCGTCCGTGCTGCGGTCAGGACGTTTTCGGCATAATTGGACGGGTCGAAGACGATGCGGCCGAAGCCGAAGAGTTGGGCATAGGCCGGGTTTGCCAGCATGGGCGAAAGCGCGGCGGGTACGGCGAGCGCCAGTGCGAGCGCCGAGGCGCTGGCGAGACGGGAAATGCGAACACAGGTCATGGAATGGTCTCCTCTATTTGGGGATTATCCGGCTATTTGGGGATTATCCGGCGCGACCGACTCGGCGGATGCCGGCCGGTCGGCGAAATTTGTGAGGTTCGGGATCAGGTCGGCCGCCCAATCGGCGCCGCGAAGGCGCAGCCAGGCGGCGAGGAAGCGTTCCCGGCCATGCTCGGCGTGGATGCGCTCGATGTCGGCCTGATCGGTTTTGGAGGATGCGGCGCAGAGCGCGAGGCCGACTTCGGATAAGCCCAGGTCGAACAGGCGATTGCCCCTGCGGCTCAGGCAGTAATAATCCCGTTTGGGCGTCGCCCGCGCCAGGATCTCGATCTGCCTGTCGTTGAGGCCGAAGCGGCGATAGATCGCCGTGATCTGCGGTTCGATGGCCCGCTCGTTCGGCAGGAGCAGCCGCGTCGGGCAGCTTTCGATGATCGCCGGGGCAATGGCGGAATTGTCGATGTCGCTGAGCGACTGCGTGGCGAAGATGACGGAGGCGTTCTTTTTCCTGAGCGTCTTCAGCCATTCGCGGAGTTGGCCAGCGAACCCCTCGTCGTCCAGCGCCAGCCAGCCCTCGTCGATGATGAGCAGCGTCGGCCGGCCATCGAGCCGGTCGCCGATGCGATGAAACAGGTAGGACAGGACGGCTGGGGCCGCGCCGGTCCCGACAAGGCCCTCGATCTCGAACGCCTGCACGTCGGAACTGCCCAGATGCTCGGCCTCGGCGTCGAGCAGCCGGCCATGGGCGCCGCCGACACAGTAAGGGCGGATGGCCTGCTTCAGATCGTTCGACTGAAGCAGCACGCTCAAGCCCGTGATGGTGCGTTCCTCGACCGGCGCGGAGGCCAGCGAAGTCAATGCGGTCCAGATATGCTCCTTGACTTCGGGCGTGATCTGAACGCCTTCGCGCATCAGGATGGCGACGATCCAGTCCGCCGCCCAGGCGCGTTCATGGGTGTCGTGGATGCGGGCGAGCGGTTGCAGGGAGACGCCGGCAATATCGCGTGCGAGGGCGACGGCCAGATCATGATCGACGGTGCTGTCAGGGCTGGACACGCCCGCAGCGGTCAGTTCCCCGCCCAGATCGTGCCAGTCGCCGCCCATGGCGAGCGTGGCGGCGCGGATCGAGCCGCCGAAGTCGAAGGCGAAGACCTGGCTGCGCGCGTAGCGGCGAAACTGCAGGGCCATCAGCGCCAGCAGCACGGACTTGCCCGCGCCGGTCGGGCCGACGACGAGGGTGTGGCCCACGTCTCCGACATGAAGCGAAAACCGGAACGGGGTCGAGCCTTCGGTCTTGCCATACAGCAAGGGGGGCGCACCGAAATGCTCGTCCCGTTCCGGCCCTGCCCACACGGCAGAAAGCGGGATCATGTGGGCAAGGTTGAGCGTCGAGACGGGCGGTTGGCGGACATTGGCGTAGGCATGTCCGGGGAGCGAACCGAGCCAGGCATCGACGGCATTGACGGTTTCGGGCATGGAAGTGAAGTCGCGGCCCTGAATGATCCTCTCGACCAGGCGCAATTTTTCGTCGGCGATGCGCGGATCGGCATCCCAGACAGTGACGGTGGCGGTGACATAGGCCATGCCCGCCACGTCCGCCCCGAGTTCCTGCAGGGCCATGTCGGCGTCGAGCGCCTTGTTGGCGGCGTCGGTATCGAGGAGCGCGGCTTGCTCGTTGGTCATCACCTCCTTGAGGATCGCGGCGATGGATTTGCGCTTGGCGAACCATTGCCGCCTGATTCGGGTCAGCAGCCGCGTGGCGTCGGTCTTGTCCATCAGGATGGCGCGCGTGCTCCACCGATATGGAAACGGCAGCCGGTTCATTTCGTCGAGCAGGCCGGGCGTCGTCGCGGTGGGGAAGCCCACGATGGTCAGGACGCGCAGATGCGCGTCGCCCAGGCGCGGCTCCAGCCCGCCGGTCAGCGGCTGGTCAGCCAGCAGCGCGTCGAGGTGCATCGGCACTTCGGGCACACGCACGCGATTCCGGTTGGTCGAGATTGTCGAATGGAGGTAGGTCAGCGTGCCGGCGTCATCGAGCCAGCGGCATTCGGGCATGAAGCCGTCGAGCAGCGCCAGCACGCGGTCGGTGCGATCCACGAAGCCGCGCAGGATCTCGTGCGGATTGACGCCTGATTGCTCGCGGCCCTCATAGAGCCAGGTTTCCGCGCGCGCCGCTTCCTCGGCGGGCGGCAGATAGAGGAAGGTCAGGAAATAGCCCGACACGAAATGCGTGCCGGCTTCCCCGAACCCGGCCTTGCGCTCAGCATCGACCAGGGCGGATGCGGCATCGGGAAATTTGCTGTCGGGATAGGTCGCGGCCTCGGAGCGCTGCGCTTCGACGAAGATGCTCCAGCCGGAGCCGAGACGGCGCATGGCGTTGTTGATGCGCCCGGCGACGGCGACCAGCTCGGCGGCGACGGCGGAGTCCAAGTCCGGTCCGCGAAACTTCGCGGTGCGCTGGAGCGATCCATCCTTGTTGAGCACGATGCCTTGGCCGACGAGTGCTGCCCAGGGCAGGTAGTCGGCGAGACGGGCAGCGGTGCGGCGGTATTCGGAAAGGTTCATCATAGCTCCCCTCACACCGACAGATGACCGGGGATGCGCAGATGCCTGCGGCCCACCTCGACAAAGAGCGGGTCGCGTTTTGCCGCCCACACGGCCGCGAAATGGCCGATAGCCCAGATGGCGAGACCGACCAGCCAGAGACGCAGGCCCAGGCCCACGGCCCCGGCGAGCGTCCCGTTTAGAATCGCGATGGCGCGCGGAGCGCCGCCGAGCAGGATGTGCTCGGTGAGCGCCCGGTGGACCGGGACGGCGAAGCCCGGCACCGCGTCGAGTGTCTCAAAGCTCGGGGCCATCAGATCAACGCCCCGCCGCCGAACGAAAAGAAAGACAGGAAGAAGCTCGACGCCGCGAAGGCGATCGACAGGCCGAAGACGATCTGGA